>NZ_DYYK01000069.1:0-18205 GCF_020741705.1 Bacteroides coprosuis | reverse complement strand
CATCTTAGATAAGAATGAGATAAACTACCAGATTCATTCGAGTATGAACCAAGGAACTACGGTAACCTTGCGATTTGCATAAAACAGATAAAGCACTATTTCCAATTCAGCTTATTTCTTCTCTTATCTATTAAGGCTTATTACCCTACAATTTTATTCCAAAAAACAAGAAATAACATCAAATACAGTTCCTCAAAATTCAGGTGAACCCCAAAAAGCTCTATCTTTGCTCGTATCAATTAAAGATTGCCTATTTACAAATTGATTTGATATCTCTTTTTTGAGGAAAGATGCACCTTCAAATGTGATGCAAAGAGGTTGAGATACAATTAAGGACGGAATATAAACAGATTGTATCATTTATTAAAACAGAAAAAGAGCATGGAAAAATTCATAACACACAATCAAAAATCATGGGATAAGCAGGCAGAAGAGCAAGGAGCTTGGTCAACCCCTGTTAGTTGTGAGCAAATAGAGCAAGCCAAACAAGGTAATTGGGAAGTACATCTTACCCCTCAACCTCTTCCTAAGGAATGGCTCGGAAACATAAAAGGCAAGAAGATTCTTTGCTTGGCATCGGCAGGTGGTCAGCAAGCTCCTATCTTATCGGCTGCTGGGGCAGAGGTTGTCGTATTTGATTTATCAGAAAAACAACTCGACAAAGACCGCAAGGTAGCAGAGCAAAACAACTTATCGCTCCAAGCTGTACAAGGCGATATGAGAGATTTAAGTGCTTTTGCAAATGAATCTTTTGATATTGTTTTCAATCCGATATCCAATTTATACATCCCCGATGTTAATGAAGTATGGAAAGAGGCTCACCGTGTATTACGTCAAGGGGGCTCACTGCTTTGTAGCTTCTACAATCCCATTGTATTTGTGGGTGATAAAGCAGAAGAATACAGAGAGCAGGGAGTCATCAAACCTATACATAGCATTCCCTATTCTGAGATAGATGAAGCGAGTGAAGAAGAGAAAGCAAGGAAAGAAAAGAATGGCGAAGCATTTGTATTCGGTCATTCACTATCCGATCTTATTTGAGGGCAGATTCGAGCCGGTTTTTCTATTGATGGATTCGTTGAAGAGTATCAGCCTCATCCTCGCTTTGTAATTGATCATTATTTACCTACATTCTTGGGAACTAAAGCACTCAAGAAATAGCGTAATTACATACTATACGATAAGGAGATTGTTCGACAAAGGCAGTCTCCTTTTTTTTATTGAATACGCTTATCAAAATAGAACCAAAAATGACGCGTTCTTTCAGATAGCATCCGAATCCTCTGCTTGATACAAAATGTATATTTAACCATTTGTTTTTCTTGTCAGGGACAAGAGTTGTGAGGTGAACCTCAATTCATTCGTGTGTGACAAATCTTGTCGCACGTAATCTAAGTGTTTTAATCTTCTGTTATGCTCTTCACTACCTCCCTTAATGGATTGAATGTTAATGCTCGTTTTAGACATTTATCAATAAGATTTTACCGCTTGAAAATGTGGGGTCAAGGGGTGTCCCCTTGCACACAACTAGTTTACTAGTTATACTATGCTATAACTATATATAAAGTTTAGTTTGAAAATGTATAAGAAAGGTAACAAAAGATGATTAGTATCAATACTTTTGTTACCTTTTAAATGTTATGAGATAGAGCAAACAGAGGTACAACTCGCTCTCGTGTTTTTGAATTTATTTCTTATATATTTTCTTCCCTTTAAAATAAAAATAAAATGATATAATCGTTAAGCAAAAAAAGATAATAAGTATAACAAAATCTTTTATTTGATAAGTATCCCTCAAAGGACTTAGAATGTACCAAGGAATAGCTGTCATAAATATAAGACCCATTAATCTAGTTCTTTTAAATAAAAAATATTTGGTAAATTCTTTTTTTAGGCACTTATTATCTATTTCTATATATTCTTTTTGATACAAGCTTAACTCTTCTATATATTTAGATCTAACTTTATATCCTATCCAAAACCATACTATTGTTGTAATTATTGTAAACAAAATTAACCCTACAATGTCAACATTACTAGAAATTAATGGGGATGTACGATAATTAGTTCCAATAAAGAACAATAATGTTTGAAATAACAACCAAATTATAGATGTTATGATCCCATATTTTATTTTACTATTCATGAGTATTATTTTTAATCAAAAGCTAAAGAACCTGTAGAAGCAACAGCTGCTGCCCCCGCTCCTACAATAGGATTTGCACCTGACATTAATAATCCTTGATATCCCCACCAAGCATCAGCGAAAGCAGCTCTTCCCCAATTGACTCTTGTTTGAGGTCTATTTAGAATATTTTCATTCCAATTGTTTACATTTTACGCCAATAAATTAAAGATGCTTTATATGTAGTTATAAAACATAATACAGTTTCTCTTGTTAAATCTGCCGATTCATCTTTAACTAACTCTAATATTATATTATTTAACTTATTCTCATTTTCTGTAGCTAACGCTCAATCAATATACTCTAAATCAACAAGAGGTGCCTTTGACCTTATTTCTTCAATAGATTCTTTGTAAATATCAGCAGTTAACATTGAACTATTAGCCCTTGTTTTGGTAGTTAGATGTTTATTCATTAACTGAACCAATAGTTCGTAGCTAATATTAACTTGATGTGTTGTACTAGTTCTTGTTTTTAGCTGTATTAAATCATCATAAAGTTTGGATAAAAGCAGATTATGGGTCTCCGCAAACTTTTCTCCAAATTCAATTAAACTTCTTTCTTCTTGAGATAAACCATCATTACCAGTTTGATCCTCAATTGGAGCATGCATATAAAAAAACACATGCAGAAAGAATGAATGCTAAGCAAAACATAATCTTTTTCAGATACTTGTAAATTAGGTTAATAATCTAACATTATATTAAATTAATATATAATAATCAAAAAAAGGTGCATGTTAAACAACATAAAGCATTGATTGATAATGAATAAAAGTATAAAAATAATAAAATCAGATATATGAGAAACACATCCAAACCCCTAATTATTTTGCATATAAATTTGAAAAAAACATCTACAATTATTTAGATATTATATCTAGAAACTCTTTAGTATTAATATATTTTAACACGCAGAGTATTCCCTTTTATTCCTCCCTGTCGGGAGACGCTCCCGTGTTTGCATTTGCTTTTTGCTGGGGAGATTTAAGTTCCGAGTGGTAAAAAAAGGCTTAGTGCGTATAAAATTCTATGTGTGCTAATATGCATAGCTTACCATATGCTTACCAATTTTCACAGAATAGCACACAAACATTTAACTACTAGATACTTGCAAACGTTTTAAAAAAGCTAAGTACGAGAGATTTAATACAAAGTATGAGAAATTCAATACATTCGACGAGTTATGTTTTTTTCAACTCGTTTTTAATTTATACATTGTATCTCTTAAATAAATAAAATACTAAAAACTGCTCCTATGACCTCTAAAAAGACCAATAAGGACTTAATTCAGTCTTATATTTTAACTACGGCTGAATATGATTTTAGCGTATAGGAAAAGCGTATTTTGTATCGAATAGTAGAACTAAACCAACATCTAATTGAAGGCAAGAAACTTAATAAGAGCTATAATATTGAGCAAGTAAATGAGGGCGTTTACTATACCCTAAACATGTCGGTGTCATGTCATCCTCTTGTCGGTGTCAAAATATCGTTCTACCTTTTAATGCAGAAAAGATGTATTTATATCCTTTATAGCTATGTATAAAAATACCTTTGCAATACCCCATAAAAAAGCCTTCCCAAAAACTGGAAAGGCTTTTTGTCTTATTTTATTTCAAGGAATGCTTCGGGCTCCTAAAAACCATTAAGAGATAGAGCTGCTGTATCCTTGTATTGTTTCTGCAAGTCCACAAGCTCTTGTTTTAGTTGGGTAGCCAACTCTTCTGTTCCCTTCGTTCCATAAATATTGTGCATCTCCGAAGGATCTTCTTGTAAATCGTATAGTTCCCATACATCAATATCATTGTAGAAGTGAATAAGCTTATAACGTTCAGTACGTATTCCGTAGTGACGTTTCACCGCATGCTCAGCAGGATATTCGTAGAAGTGGTAGTATAGTGAGGTTCTCCAACTTTGAGGTGTTTCTCCTTTTAAAAGAGGAAGAAGAGATACGCCTTGAATATCTTCGGGGATAGGAGCCCCTGCCAAATCTAAGAAAGTAGGAGCATAGTCGATGTTTTGTACCAACTGAGGAATATTTCCCTTTTTATCAAAGCCCTTTGGAAGATGCATAATCAAAGGAGTACGCATCGATTCCTCATACATAAATCGTTTGTCGAACCAGCCATGCTCTCCCATATAGAAACCTTGATCGGAGGTATATACCACAAGCGTATTGTCCATTAATCCATTTTGCTCTAGGTAATCGAGAACTCTGCCCACGTTATCATCAAGAGATTTTACAGTCTTCATGTAATCACGCATATAACGTTGGAATTTCCAATTTGCCAAATCTTTGCCAGTCAGGTTTTGCGCATAGAAATCTTCGATAATCGGATCATAGAACGCATCCCATTCTGCCTTTTGCTCAGGAGTCATTCTACCTACAAAACTTTCATACATCTCTTTCAATCGGCTATCCTTATCCGAGCGATTCATCTTTAAGTCGTAGATTAAATCCATGTCTTTGTCAATGCTCATCTCTTGTGAAGCCGCGGCAGGTCTGCCTTCATAATCATCGTAAAAGTTGGCTGGCAGCGGGAATGTTTTGTCCTCATAAAGAGGAAGATCTTTTAAATCTGCCATCCAGTTTCTATGAATCGCTTTATGATGAATGAATAGAGCAAAAGGCTTGTCGCTGTCTTTGTGTTTGTCCAGCCAGCTTTCGCTCAATTCAGTAATCAGGTTGGTGAGGTATCCTTGTTCTTGGATGGTATCATTCTCCATCGTGATGAAATTAGGATTATAGTAATCTCCTTGTCCAGGTACTATTTGCCAGAAATCGAATCCAGTAGGCAAACTTTCAAGATGCCACTTACCAATCAATGCTGTTTGGTATCCTGCCTTTTGTAGAAGCTTGGGCATCGTTTGTTGAGAGCCATCAAACACACAAGTAGTATTGTCTGTAAACCCATTGGCATGGCTATGTTTTCCTGTTACCATACATGCTCTACTAGGTCCACTAAGTGAGTTGGCTACAAAACTATTGGTAAAACGCACCCCATCTTGGGCAATACGGTCTAAGTTTGGCGTTTCCATATATCGATTATCATAGCAACTCATCATTTGTTGCGTATGATCATCGGTCATAATATACACAATATTATACGGACGATGCTCGTCTGCTTTTTTCTCAGAGCAAGATGCTAGAGCCGCTAAAGAGGCAGTTCCTGCTATAGAATAGAGTAATTTTGAATAGATTGGTTTCATCAAAAAAGTTATTTATAAAAATTCATTATACGTTTCTTCGCTAAGTAGATATAAGATTAAATGCTATGAAAGATTAGTTCAGAATATTTAGTTCGGCTTTTGTACCCGATAGTTAAGAGGTTGTAGAGCAAAGATAGTAAAAAGAGGAAAAAAGGAGGGCTAACCTCGAAAATACTTTACGAAAAGGAGCGAGGGGCAAAGCGTAGAGGTTCGTCCATTCTCTTTGGTAAAGGGAAGTTTTATGCTGAATAGCCTACATCATTTTAATCTCCAAAAGATTACCCAATATAGACTCTAGGTAATTGATGATTTTGAGGTCTAGAGAGACGTTACTAAGATCTACAATAATCCGAGTACTATTAAACTCGATTGTAAAAAGGTGAAAAGAGAGAGTGGCTTTATGAATGGTGTTGGTGCATACATTGCCATTCCATTCCAGATAAATAGAATGATCTTGTGAAGAGGAACAAATGGCTCTTTGGAGTATCACATAGTTTTTATACACATAGCTATCGTTGGAGAAGCCCACCATACGGTAGTTCTCCCTCCGATCTAGTGAGGTATGAATGTTTTCGGCTTCAAATTTTAACTCAAAAAGGGACATTGCATATAGAGGTATTGGGACTAATTCATTTGTTTACTACTTAAATTGACATTTTGACTAAGCCAGTTGTAAAAACTCATATCTTCTTCAAAGATGGTTATGCCATCCAGTTGGTAGGCACGAAGCAAAAACTCTTTTGCCAACTCATACTCCTTCAGGGAGTAGTAGTTTTGACCTAAGCGAAGCATTACAAAAGGATCTTCAACCTCTCCACTATTGAAAATATCTTGAAAGTACTTGATGGAAATCTCATATTCTTTCTCTTGAAAATAAGCATCACCAATAGAGGCCTGTAGCCAAATGTAAGCTTCCCATCTGTCTTTTGGCTCGGGAAGAAGCTTGTAAGCTCTCATAAATATATCTATAGCCAGGCTGTATTGTTCGTTGTCCATCGCTTCATTGCCTTGCTCGGAGAGGTCTTCAATTTTATCGAAAACGTCATCAGGAATTTGCATAGTAATAGTTTTGTCTTAATTCTTTTCAAAAGATACAAGTTTTTGCTTAATTCTTGGGATATTATAGGGGCTAATTTTTAAAAGATGTTCGTAAGTAAGAGATAGTTTTCCTAGCTTTGCACTCGCTTATGGATAATTAATTAAGAATGAATAAGAAATATGTAGCTTTGAGCATAGCCTCGGTGATGTCAGCCTTCTTTGCTATGGGCATTTTGGATATCATCGGCATTGCCACTAATTATGTGAAGGTCGACTTCCAGTTGAGTGATACCTTTGTAGGCATACTCTCTTTTATGTTGTTTCTTTCCTTTTTGTTGTTTTCGGTTCCTACGGGAGCTTTAATGAATAAAATAGGTCAGAAGAAAACCGTGATGCTTAGTATTCTGGTGATGTGTGCAGCCTTGTCTTGTCTATTAATCAGTTATACACTTCCTAGTGTAGTTGTTTTCTTCTTGATACTCGGAGTAGGAATAACTTTAATACAAGTTGGCTTAAGCCCCTTGCTAGCCAATATTGTAAGTGGTAAAAGTTTGGCAAGTGCCTTAACCTTCGGGCAATTTGTGAAGGCATTAGGCTCTTTCCTTATTCCCATATTAGGTGCTTGGGCTAGTTTCTACTTAGGTAGTTGGAGATATCTTTTTCCCTTTCTCATTGCTTATTCCATTCTATCCATCCTCATTCTTCACTTTACGCCCATACACGAACAAAAGGTATCTAAGTCGATGAGTATGAAAGCAGCATTTTCCTTACTAGGACATCGGGTTATCCTGCTCTCATTCCTATCTATGCTGTGTCATGTAGGTTTAGATGTAGGTATGAATATTGCATCGCCCAAGTTGATGGTCGAACGAGTAGGAGGCTCTATTGAGGTTGCAACGTATGCCAATAGTGTCTATTTCTTATTCCGAACAGTGGGGTGCTTCTTAGGCTCTTTGGTCTTATCTAAGGTTTCTCACAAGGTATTTTACAATGTGAGTATGCTTATTATCATTCTGGGAGCTGCGGGCTTGTTTTTTGCAGATAATGTTTATACACTCTACCTCTGTATAGGGTTAGTAGCCATAGGAAACTCCAATGTTTACCCCATTATCGTATCCCGATGTATGCTCTATCTGCCCGACAATAAGAATGAAGTTTCAGCCTTAATGGTAACTGGTCTTTTTGGTGGGGCTATCTTCCCACTCATTATGGGTATAGCTAGCGATGCGATGAACACTCAGGTAGGAGGATTGATTGTTTTATCACTAGGCATTCTCTACATGATGTTTTGGAGTGTGCGAGTAAAGGAACAATAAGAACTCTTTCTTAGACAAACAGAATCGTGAAGACTCACTAGGCTTTAATGCAAAGGTGAGTCTTTCTTGTTTTCTAGAAGTTGGGTAAAAGAAACATCCCAGACTTTGGACTCCACCCATTTCGTGAAATCGAATAAGTTCAGGATCTGTTTCTCATAAATATCTTGCCGTATGGCTTCAATGATGGGTTGAATGGCCTGCCTTTGTTTCTCTCGCTTTTGGAAATAGACTTTCTTAGAAGTTAGGAACTTCAGAATAAAAGCTTCCACTTGGTATGCCTTCTTGTTCTTGTTCAAATCACGTTTGAATGCCCGTATCTCAAATTCATATTCATCGAGTATCCCTAGTTCGTAGATACTGATTAGGTGAATCAGCCGAATAGCACGGAAGATGGGTAGGTAATAAAAGTGTTTACTCTGAAAAATGATGGGGTGAAGTAAATCTTTCACTTCCCTAAACTGCCCCAATCCAACTAGAACAATGCTCCAGCACAATACCACCTCTGCTTTTTTATCTCGATTCAGAAGAGGAAGCATCTCCTCGATCTTAGCCCTATTCTGCTCAATATAAGCAGAAGCCTCTTTAAATTGTCCCGTATCAATAAGAGGATATAAGGTGTACAATGTTTGAATGATATCCCTTAAGGCATTAATCTCTTTGTCTTTACTCTGTATCTCTTCAAGCTTACCTAGAAAGAAGGAGATCGACTTATATTCATGGATAGCCCTTAGGTTGTACAAGATGCTTTCAAGAGTAACCACATAGTAATACGGATTCTTTTCCCACCGCTGGGTGTTCTCCTCAAAGAGGTGTATCAGTACTTTTAGCGAACTCAAAGCCGCATTATAATCATTTACCCCTAGCAGATAAGTAGATTGAAAGAGCTGGTGTAGCATATCCGATTCAAAGCTTTTTAAATGTCGATCACTCGAAGAGCTAATGCTTAGTTCGCTGAGTAATAAATCATTCAGAGCATCCCTCTGTTCTTCACTACGCATTACATCATGGTGGAGAGTGCGGTATTTAAGTAAATCGTACAATACAGATGATTCATTCTCTCTACGTGCCCTTTTGAGGCTTTGGGTAATCTCAAAGTGCTTTGTACTTAGTTCATCTTCGGTTAGGTTGGGAAAATTTAGAAACAGCAAAAGCTTGAGTTCCTCTTGTAGAGCTTTGAGTAATAGATATTCCAAATGCAACTCTTTCGCCTTTAGCTGCACTACCTGATAAAGCTGGAGAGCCTCTTGGAAGAGCGACTTTTGAGCCAATATCTTTGCCTTAAAAAGAGAATTAAAGAGGTTGAGTTCTACATCACTACTCGATTGTAAGGACAATAGATTATCCAATAACTTAGTGTAAAGGTAGTTTACCTGCACATTAAAGTTGGATTGAGGTTTCTCCACCTCATAAAGCTCCTTTATCTCTTCTGAGTCCTTCCCCGGATTATTGGTAATCAGTAGGTATAAATCATAATAATCTGAATTTAAAGCCGTTTGACTAAAACTTTTCTTTTCTGCTTTAGTTAAAGAATCTATTAAGAGGAGTAAAGTATCACTAGTTTTCATATCTATTTTGATGCCAATACAGCATTCTTGAATGCTTTGTAAATCTTAAATACAGAAGAGTATTTAAATAGTATAGTATTAATAATTAGTTAGTTATCTATTAGATGTCTATCTATATACTCTTTTGTGATTCTAAAATTACAATAATTACGTTAATATAGGAATGATAAAGGAATTATCTTTGAAGCACAATTAAATGAAAACGCCAATAATTAGTATATCAAGATTAAATCTAATCGTATGAAAAAGATAACTGTAGTAGGTAGTAGCAACACAGATATGGTTGTGAAATCAAAAAGATTACCTCTTCCAGGTGAGACGATAGGTGGAGGAGCTTTTTTAATGAACCCAGGAGGCAAAGGAGCTAATCAGGCTGTTGCAACAGCTCGATTGGGAGCAAAGACTGTTTTTGTAGCCAAAACAGGAAATGATGTGTTTGGCAGAAAATCGATATCTACCTTTGAAAATGAGGGGATAGATACGCGCTTTGTATCATCCGATTCTACCGAGCCCTCTGGAGTAGCGCTCATCATGGTAGATGATCATGGGGAGAATAGCATTGTTGTTGCTCCTGGAGCAAACGCAAAGCTGCTACCCGAAGATATTGAAAAAGCGAAAGAAGAGATTAGTACAAGTGAGATACTCTTGATGCAGTTAGAAATTCCTATGCCTGCTGTTGAGGCTGCTGCCCAGATAGCTTATGCCAGTGGAGTTAAAGTAGTACTCAATCCTGCACCCGTACAAGTTTTATCTGCAGAGCTCTTGAGCAAGCTCTATTTAATCACCCCCAATAGAGGTGAAGCAGAACTGCTTTCGGGAATTAAAATAACAGGGTTGGAATCTGCTGAAAAGGCTGCTCGCGCCATAGCTGCTAAAGGGGTACAAAATGTAATTATAACCCTAGGCTCAGAAGGCTCTTTTATTTTAGATAATGGAGAAGCCTATTTGGTGAAAGCTTATGAAGTAGAAACGGTAGATACTACGGGAGCAGGCGATACTTTTAATGGCGCAATATGTTCCGCTCTGGTAGAGGGTAAAAGTATGAGAGAAGCTGTAAACTTTGCTTCTAAGGCTTCTGCTATCGTAGTAACACGTATGGGAGCTCAATCTTCTATTCCTACACGAAGAGAAGTAGATCATTTTAAAAAATAAGTAGGTGTTTATAGATGTTTTGAAGAAGCTTGATTTCAAAATGTGATTTTAGGACAAATCCTATGAGTTGATACTCAAACGGCTTTTGTTATCATTGATTAGTTAGTTAAGTTGATAAAAGGTGCGAGCAGAATTTAGCTCACCCCTGAGGATGTACAATAAGTTGATGTATTCCTATATAGATGTCTTAGTATGTGGTTCGTAACTTATGTATATTCGATCTTTTGAAGAGGATTACTATTTCCATCAGACAAAGAGGTGAGTTAATAGAAAGCTCGTACTCATTTATCAATTCTTGCTTAACACCTATTTACAATAAGAACAGATAAATAAAATCTTAATCTTAAAACGAAGAAAAACATGTATATAGTAGAAAACTATTTTCTAGCTATCGTATTTTGTTTTATAACGATGCTCTGTTGGGGTTCGTGGGGAAATACCCAGAAGTTAGCTGCTAAAAGCTGGCGATACGAACTCTACTATTGGGATTATGTGATAGGCATTGTTTTGCTGTCTTTAGTTGTGGGCTTGACATTGGGAAGTGTAGGTGCCGAAGGCAGATCTTTTATTACTGATTTATCACAAGTTAGTTCGGCAAACTTTTGGAGTGCATTTCTAGGTGGTGTGATCTTTAATGCAGCAAATATTCTGTTGTCTACAGCCATTTCTCTTTCGGGGATGTCTGTAGCTTTTCCCGTGGGAGTGGGATTGGCTTTGGTATTAGGCGTATTTGTAAATTACTTTTCAACACCCAAGGGAGATCCCTCCATGCTTTTTGCCGGAGTAGCTTTGATTGTTATAGCCATCGTTTTGAATGGTATTGCAGCCGGTAAGGCTAGTCAAGGCTCCGAAGAAAGCAATAAGAACCGTAAGGGTATTCTCATTGCTGTTTTGGCAGGTGTACTGATGTCTTTGTTCTACCGCTTTGTGGCCTCTGCGATGGATCTCGAAAATCTAACTCAGCCTTTAGCGGGTATGGCAACTCCATACTCAGCCTTGTTTATTTTTTCTCTGGGTATTCTGGGTAGCAACTTTATCTTCAATACGCTGGTGATGAAATATCCTTTTGTGGGTAAATCTGTCTCTTACAAAGAGTATTTTAAAGACAAGATGAGTACTCACCTTGTGGGTATTCTAGGTGGAGTAATATGGGGCGTAGGTACCGCTTTGAGTTATATTTCGGCCGGTAAGGCTGGTCCTGCCATATCCTATGCTCTGGGGCAAGGAGCACCTATGATAGCCGCCCTTTGGGGTGTGTTTATCTGGAAAGAGTTTAAAGGAGGTAGCAAAACCATTAATAGATTACTGACTCTTATGTTTATCCTCTTCATTCTCGGCTTAACATTAATTGTTGTGGCTGGAATGGATTGATAACCTCTTTATAGATTGTTTTTTATACATCCTTTCAATCGGATGTGAATTATTGAGAAAAGAGAATAACTAGTTGTGAAACTGCTTATTCTCTTTTACTTTAGTATCTTAGATATTATATATATTAATATAATTTTAACGATTTACTAACCTAATACTCACTTCATCTGCTAAGGATGAAAATAACAAACTATTATGAAAAAAATACTTTATTTATTAGTACTCTGTGTGGTCGCTATCAGCTGTTCATCAGACAAAATAGATGTTCCAGAATTGCCTATTGATGATTTAGTGCTTCCAGAATCGAGTGAAAAAGATCCTTTGTTCCCTGGACAAATTTTAAAAATCAAAGGAAAAGGCTTTAAACAGTACTCAGAAATTTGGATGTCTTGTCAAACTCAATCTGATGGATTAATAACTCTTCCTGCTCAAATAATAGAAGTAACCGATGGCTTTTTAAGATGCGTGGCCCCTCAAGTTTATGGTAAGGTATCTGTATTCTTAAAACAAGACAATCACGACTTCTTTATTGGGGGGCTGTACTTTGAAGAGAAAGACGAATCGGGAAAAGTGATAAAGAAGTGTATCTTCTATGATAATGATGAAGTGGCACCTAAGCAATACAACTTTGAGTTTGTGCATCAAGACAAACAACTTGTTTCTATAGTTCAAAAGCACCAAGGTAAATCTTTAACAACGAAGTTCTTTTACGATAGTAAAGGCAAGTTGGATAAATTTGAAGAATATAGCGAGGAAACAAAAGAACTGACTGTAACTTTTGAATACAAAAATGCTACCCAAGTTACTGCTAAATATGTATATGAAGAGGGTTCAAGCAGAAGCATTGATTTAACTTTAGATGATAAGGGTAATCTGATTAAGAAAGAGGATAAAGCCAATCAGATTGTAGCAGAATATACCTATGATAAGAAAAAGAATATCTCAGACTATACGAAAACTTATGGTAGTACAGAAAGTAGTATCACTAAGTATCGGTATACTTATGACGATAAAAAATCTTTCTTGACCAATCTAGGAGCTCCTTCTTGGTTCTTTGTATTCAATGATGATGATTTATTTTCTTTCTCTGTTGGAGCAAATAACAGGTTGACTTCTACTGAAGATGGTAAACTAGATGATCGATTTAAGTATGAATATGACAAAGACGAATTTCCAAAATCTCTGTATTTATTGGAAGAAAATGATATTACTAAAGTGTCTGAAGAAACTAAAATAGCAGATTTCTTTTATTAAATTAGCCTAGTATATATCTGATATATAGAGGGATTAGCAAACTATTGTTAATTCCTTCTTCTTTGGTGCTCTGAACTTAAATGCAGATGCATTCTTATAAACTATTAGATTACTTTTTTGTTGAATAAAATAACTAACTAATATTTCACGCCTTATGAAAAAGATTTTTCTAGCACTAACTCTCATGATGACATGGGGAGTTGGTGATATTTTGGCTTGTACACGAGTGGTGTATAAGGGCAATGATGGTTTGATACTTACTGCACGGTCTATGGATTGGAAGGAAGATATCAAGAGTAATATTTGGGTGTTTCCTCGTGGTATGCAAAGAGATGGAAAAGTAGGAAAAAACTCTCTGCACTGGACCTCCAAGTATGGCAGTGTAGTAACTTCTGCTTACGAAATAGCCTCAACAGATGGTATGAATGAAAAGGGATTGGTGGCAAACTTGCTGTGGCTGGCAGAGTCGGAGTATGCTCCACGTGATGAGAATAAAAAGGGTATTACTATCTCTGCTTGGGTGCAATACCTTTTAGATAATTATGCCACGGTTGCTGAGGCTGTAGCCGATTTGCAGAATGAACCTTTCCAAGTAGTTTCTGATATGATGCCTACGGGCGATAGAATGGCTACTCTGCATCTGTCTATATCGGATGCTGAGGGAGATAATGCAATCTTTGAATATATAGGAGGCAAGCTAATCATCCATCACGATCCTTCTTACCAGGTGATGACTAATTCGCCCACCTTTGATAAGCAATTGGCTCTGACAGATTATTGGAATGAGATAGGAGGGCTAACGATGCTTCCAGGAACCAATAGGGCAGCAGATCGCTTTGTGAGAGCTTCGTTTTATACGCATGCTTTACCCAAAACCGATGATGCTCACATTGCAGTAGCAGCTATTGCAGGAGTCATCAGAAACTGTTCGGTGCCTTATGGCATCTCTGTACCCGATAAACCCAATATCTCAACCACTCAATGGAGAACCATAGCCGATCATAAAAATAAAGTGTACTACTTTGAGTCGGTATTAAGTCCGAATATGTTTTGGATTCCTCTCAACGAGTTAAACTTTAAAAAAGGAGCGCCAGTAAAGAAGCTGAGTATTATCAACCAAGAGGTTTATCATGGAAATACCGTTCAGTATCTCAAGACTTCAGCCCCATTTGTGTTTTTAGGAATCGAATAAATAACCCATAGAAAGAGAGTTGATTAGAACTCTCTTTTTTAAATTTCATACAATTTAATTGCATAGGCATCATTGATTCCGTAATTTTGTTGCAAGAAACACATCAAAACCAAGAATCTATGGACAAACGTAAATTCTTAAAAGGCATACTTGCCATCGTCTTTTTGGCCTGCCTTTCTTATTTTGCTTTCAGAGCATTTACCCAAGATCCACTCCGAGTATTAATAACTGCACCCGAAGGCTACTCCCAACGCTTTGAAAAAAGCTTTACAGGTACAGGTATCCAACCCATCGCCATACCCGTGATAGAAACAATATCGCAAGGTCAATCTGATGAAATAAGAGGTGCATTTTACAATATTGATGACATTGATTATATCGCTTTTTCTAGTAGAAAAGCGATACAAGCCTTAGAAGAAGCTCTTCAAAAACATCCCGAGATAAAAAATGATTTGCGTAAAGTAGAACTAATCGCTATAGGCAAGGATATTGATTACTTGCGAGAAGTAGTAGGAGGTGGACAGCATATCATTGTTCCCTCAGAACCTAGTCCGGCAGGCATCGCCAACGAACTCGCTAAGCAAGAGAATATACAAGGCAAAACCATCGCCGTATGGGTTCCCCGTGTAGAGGAAATAAAAGAACCCTATGTGGTTCCTGATTTTATGGATCGACTAGAAAAGATAGGGCTAAAAGTGATTCGTAATGAGGTTTATATCACTCGTCCTGCCCGTCAGTCAAATTTGAATGATGTTGTACAAAACATACAAGCAGGAAAAGTACAGTGTATTGCTTTTACAAGTAGTGCCGAGATAGATGTCTTATTAAAAGCCTATCAAAAACCTCTCCCTGAGGAACTGGTGATAGCTTGTTTTGGTCCGTACACCACTGCTTTTGCTCAAGAGAAAGGGCTACATGTTGCCATCACAGCAACCAACTTTAGCTCATTCCTTGGTTTTGTAGAAGCCATAGAGGCATATTACGATAAGCATTGATAAACATAAAGAGATAAAGAAAACCCCATCTAATTGATTTTAGGTGGGGTTTTTACTTTCAGGTAAGTGTATATTTATAAAAGCAAGTATTGCATATCTATTCAGTATTTTGAGCAAATTTAGATACTTGCATTTTAACACCGACAAGAGAATGACATGACACCGACATGTTGAGTTTTTGACCTAGTCAAAAGCTCTCGATAACCCTGATCTTAAAAATGTCTTTTCTTTATTGCATTTTTATTCAAAACAGCACTAGATACAATAGAGAAGAAAAGAGGCTGCTTTATTGATTTTAAGCAGCCTCTCTTCTTAATTATTCAATCGGTAATAAGTTAACTTTAGAGGGCATTATATCGGAGTGATTAAAACACCCTCTAAAGTTGGATTACGGAGATGAACAAAAGAATTTATAAACTTATAGATATAAGTTGAGCACTTTGTAGATATGATATTCTTATAAATTGTCTTTTGTATCCCACCATAATCTGGTATTAAAATTATCTTCTCCTTGAAGCTTAATAGCTTCTTGATAATTGTTTATATTGGTTTTATAATCATCTGGATAATACGTTCTTCGATACGGAATATGCGTAACAGATGCACTTGGCCCAGGTTTTATCTTAGGAACATCTAAACGTCGCCAGTCCGACCACGCCTCAATACCATCTTGCATAGAATTAGAAAGCCATCTTTGCATACCAATACATTCAATTTTACCCTCCATATCTGCAGGAAGCTTCACTCCGTCTTGAGCAATGTATTCGTCAATATTAACTTCCGAAGCAATTTCGGGGTATAAATCTAGTTAAGGTGTATATTTTAGTTTACAATTTTAATATTTAATAATGAAATAGCAACAAAAAGAAGCCTTATATGTCTTTTAAAACACAAAAAGATATTTATACAGTATATATGTATTATTTTATGCTAATAAATAGATTTTTTTATTCAAACTGTCAATATCTTCTTTATTTTGAATACCATACTATAGACTTGATAATCAGTATAAAAAGAGAAGAGACCTCTTCGGTAGAAAAGATCTCTTCGTCAAAAATATAAAGAAGTAAATTAAGATTTATTGGTGATTCATTAGCCTATGTTCAGCTAGTTTTTCGTATTTCGTGCCTGGTTTACCGTAGTTTGTATATGGGTAGATAGATATACCTCCACGTGGTGTGAAGATGCCTGTTACCTCTATGTATTTGGGATTCATCAGTTTTATTAAATCTTTCATGATGATGTTTACACAGTCTTCATGGAAGGCACCGTGGTTTCTAAAGCTAAATAAGTATAGTTTCAAGCTTTTGCTTTCTACCATTTTCTCATCTGGCAGATAGCTGATGATGATTTCTGCAAAGTCGGGCTGACCCGTAATGGGGCACAGACTGGTAAACTCTGGACAATTAAACCTCACCCAATAATCGTTCATCGGGTGCTTATTATCAAATGATTCTAGAACTTCGGGAGCATAATCTTGCTTGTACTCCGTTTTCGTTCCTAGAGCAGACAGTTGTTGTCTTAGTTCGGTATCTTTTCTCATCTCTTTTCTCTTTTTAATAAATACTCTTGCAATCCTTGGTTTCTGAGTTTGCATGCTGGGCAGTGTCCACAACCCTCGGCAATAACTCCATTATAACAAGTAAGGGTATGGTCTTTTACCAAATCAAATACACCCAATTTATCCGATAATTCCCAAACACCAGCTTTGTCGAGCCACATGAGTGGGGCATGGAGAATAAACTCCTTATCCATTGCTAAATTAAGTGTCAGGTTTGCCGACTGAATAAAATTGTGTCTGCAATCGGGATATCCACTAAAGTCGGTTTGTGAAACCCCAGTTACGATATGCTGCACGTCGTGTTCAAAGGCAAACACAGCAGCCATGCTCAAGAAGAATAAGTTTCTTCCAGGCACAAAGGTATTTGGGCAGTTGTTGTTCTCATCCATTTCCAGACTAGTGTCTGTCAAGGCATTAATACTTAGTTGGGAGATGTAATGCGCATCCAGTACAATAAATTCCACATTGGCTTGTTGAGCAATGCTTCGGGCTACATCTACCTCATTACTATGTTTCTGACCGTAGTCAAAACTGATTGCATACACTTTGTCAAATCGTTTTTTTGCCCAATAGAGGCAGGTAGTAGAGTCTTGACCTCCACTAAAAAGTACAATAGCTTTGCTATTTCTCATGATTATAAATCTTTGATACTTAAAATATTGTATGAAATGTCTTCATCGTAGGCATCAACTCCTTCGATTTCTTTTACCCTTTTCACAACACGGATAGTGATGGGCAGTACAATGATTTCGTAAACCGTTTTTAGTACTACTTGCACAGCCATCATATAGAGCATATTCTTTAGGGGGAAGATGCCAAGGAATGCAATGGTAAAAAAGAGAAGCGAGTCACCCGCTTCACCTACTACGGTAGACCAAATGGCCCTCGATGCAAAGTTTTTACCTTCACTAGCAATCTTCATCTTACTCATTACGTATGCATTGAGAAAAGACCCCGCAAGGAAGCCCGTTAAGCTAGCCAAAGCTACTCGGGGAGCCAAGCCAAATACAAAGTTGAAATGCTCACCACCATCCCATTGAGGGGGAGTAGGTAGAGTTACAGCAATCATACCTAGAGCTACTACGAAAAAGTTCATGGCAAAGCCCGTCCAGATAATAAGACGTGCTTTCTTAAATCCCCAAACCTCAACAATACAATCATTGATGATGTATGAAATTGGGAAAACAAGTAGTCCAGCGGTAATTGAAAAATCCCCGTAGATATGAACTAATTTTGTTGCAAAAAGATTGGCTGCAATAAGGCAGACATTAAACACAATGCCCATCAACATGAATGGGACAGATACTTTTTCTTTCATATATTCTTGTTTTTTACGTGGTTGACCAAGCACACGTCCTACACCC
>NZ_DYYK01000068.1:0-4160 GCF_020741705.1 Bacteroides coprosuis | reverse complement strand
TGGAGAGCGCTCCATAATCATTAGTGTATTAGTATTCTCGTAGTGTAAGAAGAGAGGTTTGGAATATACAGCATTTCAAACCTCTCTCATTTTATATCTAGACTTTATCTCTAGACTTTATCTCTTCACCCGATGCGTCATACTTTTTCCGTTTAGCTGTGAGTTCATCTATCCCTACCGCATATATAAAGGCTCTCCCTCCGCCTGCTCGTATAGCCGAATCTATCAATCGCTCTTTTGAAGGACAGTACTTCATACAGATGGCTCTGAATGCTTTAGCTCTTTCCTCTTCATCTTGTACTTTAAGAATCTTTCCCTTCACTATGGCAGACTCATATTCTGTTGTAAAAACACGGCGAGTAAGTTCGGTGGCTCTTAATTCATCATGCTCCATCACTTTAAGTTCTTCCTCAGAATAAAGTTCGGGAACTTGTACATCTCCTACAAACACCATACACATCGGTTTACCCTCAGTGAAAAGTTCTACCTTTCTTCCTCCCTGAGCCGAATGAAAGTAGATTACATCCCCTATCCGAACAGGTGATATGGGAATTGAGTAAGGACAACCTAATTCATCCACCACAGAAACCACAGCATAGGCTGCTTTATCTATTATTTGCAGACCAAATGCCGCATCCATCTGTCTATCTTTTCTACGCATATCTTCTATTTTAAAACCCTCTCTATTTCTTTCTGTAACACAAGGGCATGATTGGTTTTTGGAAATCTTGAAGCATAAAGTAAAGTGAGAGTATCAGTATTCCTAGTTTTCAAGTCTTGGATAAATGAGTGAAAACCTTCAGATTTTCTCAGCTCTTGTGCATATTGCTTAGCAAATTCGTCAAATCTCGTGGGTATATCTTTATGAAAAGTTTGACGAAGAACATCACTTGGAACTATTCCTTTAGCCCAGATATCATAAGGTAAATCTATTTTCTTTACCCCTCTAGGCCAAAATTTATCTACTAAAACTCTCAATCCATCCGATTCACTAGGTTCATCATACACTCTCTTTATCTGTATCTTCATCCTTGTAAAGTTTTGATTTAGAGTAAATATACGTTCAAAACTTCAAAATAGATAGTATTCAATCTATTAATGTACAACTGAGTTTTAAAAACTATTGATCCTAATTCCCATACGCCCAATAGTCCCTAAATCTAAAGTTTGTTTGAAAAGGAAATAAGAGATGAGTGAAATTCAATCAATATTAAGTTCCCAATATTTCTTTAATCCTATTTTATCAAGTATTTTAGAGCTCACTATCACAAACGAACACAAATTATGTCAAATAAAACACTCTTTTTCCTTTGCGTAGGGCAAATCTTCTTTTTGTATTTTATCATGATGATTGTTGCCAAATACATTGACAAGGCAGATCTTCAGTTTTTCTATCTGTCCTTTCATTCAGCTCCTAAAGCTACTTCATTTTTTTTACTAGGCTCTGCCATTATGCTACTCAATACCATTGTGTTTAATATGCGCTCTAAAAAATAAGCCAAATAAAAAGGGAGATGACAAAAGACATCTCCCTCTCCTTCAAACTTTAAACAACGATATAAAACCTTAATATACAGCTAGAATGGAGGTATGCTCCTCCTTCTTTGAACAAAACCTTTCACATTGCTGGCAAAGATCATAACCTAAAAGTGCACCTAAAATGAAATCTTGTTCTGGACTCAACTCATTTAGTGGCACCGTAACAACACGTTTGACTGCTTCCATGCAGAGAGCATGACCAAAAAATAGATTTATCTTTGTAGAACTCACTTCTTGGATAAAGTAAGAAATACCTTGCCCTTCTAAGCGCTGTTTGACAAAAGGCTCATATTCTTTGCTTAAGGTATAAAGCACCATCCTACGCACCCCCTTCTTGTATTCGTAGACATGATTTAAGAATATTCTAATTTCTGCTGGCGGCGTATATAATATGGATTGATGCATAGCACTAAGTAAAAAGATAAAATGAAATAAATTAACTACATCTGATTTTGAAGTTCTTCCACCCAAGCTTCTATGCGAGAGTCTGTTTGGTTATCTTCATTATCTTCATCGAGTGGCAAACCTACAAAAGAACCATCAACAAGGGATTGAGAGTCACTGAAATCATACCCATCAGTCGCTACTGACCCTATAAATGTGCATCCTGTTCCACCTAAACTATCGTGGAGAGTACCCATAGCACCACAAAATGAATCGGGGTACGAAAGTCCATCTCCACAACCAAACAGAGCAACTTGCTTACTCGAGAGGTCCATGTTTTTTATTTCATCGAGGGCATCATACCAGTCGTCTTGTAAATCCCCCTCACCCCATGTTGATGTACCTAAGATTAAAACATCATAGTTCTGAAATTCATCACTTGAAAATTTTGCAATATCTTTAATGTCGGTCTCTGCTACATTTAGTTTTTCTCCTATTTTTTCGGCAACACGCTGTGTGGAGCCTGTAGTAGAGCCGTAATAAATTCCTATCTTCTTCATATTTGCGATTTTTTGGTTTTCGTATACTGCAAATATAAAGAAGCAATTGACTCCATTCAATACCCAATATTAGTGATTTATAAGCACTCATCTACCTAGATAAGCTAAGTACCAATCGGAATAGGCCACAGCTTACTTTTACTTTTTAATAGAAAGATGGATAAAAAAGTGACAAGTTGAAAATACTCCTAAAACGAGGCAAAAAACATAGATTTAAAAGATCTAGGTCAAAAGGCTGTTATATCGGTGTTAAGTAATCATCATGTCGGTGTCATGTCATCATTATGACCCTGATCTTTTAAAAGTAATCATTTCACAACAAAAAAAAGGTACAGGATTTTAGAATCTACCCTATACCTTTTTGCTATTAAAACAATTATTACTGCTTCATTTTGTCAATTCTATTACTCTTTATCATTCCATTCATAAGATAATGCGCCAGAAGGGCAAAGATTGATTTGACGTATCAACTCATCGGTTGTTGCAACCCCCGTTGTTATCCAAGGTTTTGCATCGGGGTTATATACTTGTGGTAGCGTCTTTACACATTTCCCAGAATGACTACACAGGCTAGGTTGCCACACAATAGTCAACTCTCCGTTGTTGTATCTGTACTTTTTATCGCTCATTTTATGAAATTTTCTACAAGTGATCCCCATTCAGGGTTTAAAGCTATATATCTCTTTACAAATGGACATTGAGGAACTACAGTTTGTCCATTCTTCTTTATGTCTTCCAACACTAAATTGACTAATTTAGATGCTACACCTTTACCTTCTAACTCGATAGGTACAAGAGTCTTAGTAATATAAACTACACCTTTGCTTGTCTTAATGTACTCTGCATAAGCTATCTGCCCCTCCACAAGCAATTCATAGCGTTTGGAGGCTTCATTATTCGAGAAATTGTTTTCAGCCATCATTTTATCTTTTTAGTTTAAAATAATACTTCACTTGTTGTGCAACTTTCATTTCTATAATTAAATAACATTTCAAATTCGCAAAAAGATTATGAGATTCTGATTTAATACTCTCCCTAAAATACCATTTTTGACAGATTGCCTTCACAGCAACTTGTAATGAAACTGTTTTATCTATCTCCCCTAGTACTTATATCCTCTCAATCCAATTGCTATTTTATGATACTAAGATAAGAGTATATTTATTAATAATCATATATTTAAGTAATAAAACATCAATGTTTACTTTAATTTAAAAACTTAAAAGAATAGAAGATGAATCTAACTCCACCTCACGTAGAAAAAGCTAAGAAACTGATTCAAGGGATACGCTTAAAAGGCATCACAGACGATCGAATTTTAAATGCTTTACAGCACATTCCTCGTCATTATTTCGTAGAAGATAGATATAAAGAAGCTGCTTATGAAGATAAACCTCTACCCATAGGAAAAGAGCAAACGATTTCTCAACCTTTTACTGTAGCTTACCAAACGATGCTACTCGATGTACAAGAGGGCGACAAAATATTAGAGATTGGCACAGGATCGGGTTATCAGACAGCGGTGTTGTGCGAACTGGGAGCTGATGTTTTTAGTATTGAGCGGTATGAGCACTTGCACAGCAGGGCAAAATGTGTACTTCAAGAACTTAATTATACTCCTCAACTCTTCTTTGGAGATGGATATCTGGGACTACCTCAGTATGCACCTTTTGATAA
>NZ_DYYK01000067.1:0-8354 GCF_020741705.1 Bacteroides coprosuis | reverse complement strand
TATGAGTCAATCCTGTGTAAAAAAGGATACGCTCTGAAGTTGTTGTTTTACCAGCATCAATGTGAGCCATGATACCGATATTTCTTGTATAATGTAAATCTAAATGTGCCATTTTCTAATTCTAATTTTTTATAGTTTTAATTCAAATAAATCTTAATCTTAGATAGATTGAATTAGAATCGGAAGTGAGCAAATGCACGGTTAGCTTCAGCCATTCTATGAACTTCTTCTTTACGTTTGAAGGCTCCACCTTGTTCGTTGTAAGCGTCCATAATTTCAGAGGCTAATTTATCAGCCATTGTTTTACCTGCTCTTTTTCTTGCAAATAGAATCAAGTTTTTCATAGAAATTGATTCTTTACGAGCTGGAATAATTTCAGTAGGAACTTGGAATGTTGCACCACCGATACGGCGAGATTTAACTTCAACTAGTGGAGTTACATTATCTAATGCTTTTTTCCAGATCTCTAGAGATGATTTTTCTTCATTAGCCATTTTCTCTGCAACAACATCTAGTGCTGTGTAGAAAATGTCATATGATAAGTTTTTCTTACCATCATACATCAAATGGTTTACAAACTTTGTAACCTTTTGGTCATTAAAGCGTGGATCCGGAAGGATTACACGTTTTTTTGGTTTAGCTTTTCTCATTTTTCTTAATGAAAATAATGTTTTGTTTATGGTTGTATCAATACGTCTTCAACATTCTCTCTAGAATATTTACTCAACCTTGAGCTATCCAACAAACTAAAACGAATTTGTAAATAATTAAAATAGAATCAGAGTCTCTTTAATTCAAGAGGCTCTTTTTAGATTCTTTTATTTTTTTGCTGCTTTAGGGCGTTTTGTTCCGTATTTAGAACGTCTTTGTTTACGATCTGCAACACCTGCTGTATCTAGTGTTCCACGTACAATATGGTAACGAACACCTGGAAGATCTTTAACACGACCACCACGCACTAAAACGATTGAGTGTTCTTGTAAGTTGTGACCTTCTCCTGGGATATAAGAGTTCACCTCTTTTTGGTTAGTCAAACGTACACGAGCAACTTTACGCATTGCAGAGTTTGGTTTTTTAGGAGTAGTAGTATATACTCTCACACAAACGCCACGTCTTTGAGGACATGATTCTAACGCAGGAGAATGACTTTTCTCCTTTAGTACAGAACGTCCTTTTCTTACTAATTGCTGAATTGTAGGCATTTCTTAATTGTTTTTGTTATTTATATATTTGTTATTTGTTTTAATTTCAAACGTGTATAATCGGGGTGCAAAATTACAAATAATATTTTAATTATCCATAGGCTTGCACTTTTTTCTTTATTAAGCCTCTCCTTTAACATTTCCAATAGGAGGAAGTTCACTCTCTTCACGCAATTTTATCTGACCATTTTCTTGCTCATACTTCCTTATATTATCAGACAAAGCATAAAGCAGTCGTTTTGCATGTTCGGGTGCCAATATAATTCTAGATTTAACATTAGCTTTTGGAACTCCTGGCATAATTCGAATGAAATCAAGAATAAACTCAGACGATGAATGAGCAATCACTGCTAAATTTGAATAAATACCATCTGCTATATCATCAGTTAATTCTATTTGTAACTGCTGATTTGAAGTTTGTTCTTTCATTTATACACTCTTTTGTTTGTTTTAATATTGTCTTCTGAATATCAGGGCACTAAGATACTAATTTATCTAATACAAATATTCTAAGTTTATATGATAATTAAAAAAAGAGAGAAGCTTTAACTTCTCTCTCTGTATTTTAAATTATTTTTCATACATTTTATCAATCACCTCTTTATAGTTTTTCGCAATAACGTTCCTGCGAATTTTTAGAGTATTAGTCAACTCCCCTCTTTTCATACTAAAAGGTTCTTTTAGAAGTGTAAAGTGCTTAATCTGTTCGTAATAGGCAAATTGTTGCTGGAGAGTATCAATACGCCCTTTATACATTTGTAAGATCTGTGGATGCGTTAGCAGCTCATCCAAATTGGCATACTGGATTCCATGCTCCTTAGCATACTCTTCCACTTTACTATAGACAGGAACTATTAAGGCAGATACAAATTTTCTTTGATCAGCAATTAATGCTATTTGATCTATAAATTGATCTATTACTAATCTAGTTTCTAATGCCTGAGGTGCTATATATTTTCCATTGGAAGTTTTAAATAAATCTTTAAGACGTCCTGTCATATATAGTTCCCCATCTTTCATGTAGCCAATATCTCCTGTATGAAACCAGCCATCAGCAGTAAAAGCCTGGGCTGTTGCATCAGGTTTTTTATAATAACCTTGGGTAATCGTTTTTCCTTTCAATAAAATCTCACTCTCATCGCCAATCTTTACTTGCACATTATCCAAAACCTGACCAACTGATCCGATTTGAAAATGAGTCTTCCATGTACAAGATACTGTGGCTGTAGATTCTGTCAGCCCATAGCCAGTAATTACGTTTATCCCTACAGCATAAACAAACTCAGCAACTTCTACTGGAAGCGCAGCTCCAGCAGTTGGGAAGAAATTACCGTTTTCAATACCAATTGTTTTTTTAAGAAGTTGCATTACTGTCTTCTCATAAAACTTGTATTTAAGATGTAACATTCGAGGTGGCTTTTTACCTAAACGGATATAGTTTAGGTTATGCTCACGACCCACTTTAACAGCATTGAGCATAAGTTGCTTCATGGGACCAGATGTATTATCTATTTTATCTTTAACACCTAAATATACTTTTTCCCAAAAACGAGGGACACTGCACATTAATGTTGGTCTAATTTCTTTTATTGCTATCTGAATATCTTGAGGGACCAAATTGATACACACTTGCACCCCTCTACTTACGCAGATATAAACCCACCCTCTCTCAAATACGTGAGTTAGAGGTAAAAAATTCAAGGATATATCCTTGTCTGTAATATCAACCAGACGTAAATCGTGAATACGAATAGCTTCTAAGTAATTAGAGTGATGTAACATTACTCCCTTAGGCTCCCCAGTAGTTCCTGATGTATATAAAATATTAGCTAAATCAGTTTCACTAGCTTTCGCTGTTCTTTGCTCAACAATATCATTATACGACAAATCTTTACCCAAGGATAAAAAGTCTTCAAAATAAATAGACGATTTATCTCTAGGATCAAGTACAACTTTTTTATCAAATATGATAATCTGTTTTAAGGAATGACAATGTCCTAAAACTCTAATTGCTGCATCGTACTGATACTGTTGCCCCACAAATAAGAAACGAATATTCGCATCGTTAATCATATATTGAGCTTGCGCCGGAGAACTTGTCGCATAGAAAGGTATTGTAACCGCACGATTTGCGTAGGCAGCAAAATCTACGTAAAGACATTCAGGTTTATTTTCTGAAAAGATACCTATATTTTCGGTTTCTTCAACTCCCAATGCTACAAGAGCATTAGCAGTTTGTCTTACTGTTTGAGAAAATTGTTTCCAAGTAATAGGAATCCATTGAGATAATTCGTAATCCCTATACTTCAGTGCAATTCGATCACCATATTTCTCAGCTTGGCGATGAACTAAAACAGATAAATGATGGTATATCATATCTTTTTTATTTTGAATTTCAACTACAAAGGTATGTTATATTATGGAAATATCCCTAAGCCACTATATAATTATTGTAAATAACAACCTTCCACTTATTCTCTTTGTTTTAAATAAAACACTCAGTTTATGATTGTTTCCAATTATTATTCTAACTAATTTTATATCGAAAACAGCAAACAATGAATAAATCTGATTTAATAAAAGAAGCTATTTACTTACTCTCTTCAATTATAGAAATTCCATCTTTTAGCCAAGAGGAAAACAGAGTTTCTGAATTTTTATGCGATTACATAAAAGCTAAAGGTTTTACTCCTCAAAAAATAGGTAACAATCTATTATTTAATAGAAAAGAGATCCAAAATGTTCCCACAATATTGTTAAATTCTCATATAGACACAGTAAAACCTGTCTCAACTTGGACAAAAGACCCATTAAAAGCCAATATAGTCAATGACAAAATCTATGGACTAGGTAGTAATGATGCAGGAGCTAGCCTTATTACTCTATTACTAACGACATTAAATTTACCGGTGAGTCAGAAGTATAATTTAGTATTTTGTGCATCGGCAGAAGAAGAAATTAGCGGTAAAAATGGAATAACACAAGTATTAAACCTCTACGAAAACAAATTTGATTTAGCAATTGTAGGTGAACCAACGAGTATGCAGCCAGCTGTGGCAGAGAAAGGTCTCATGGTTCTAGATGTTTTCTCTGCAGGGAAAGCAGGGCATGCAGCAAGAGAGGAAGGAATCAATGCTATTTATGAAGCACTGGATGATATCTTATGGTTCAAAAACTATTCATTCAAAAAGGTTTCGCCCTTTTTAGGACTAGTAAAAATGAGTGTAACACAAATAAATGCAGGGACACAACACAATGTTATACCCGACTCGTGCTCATTTGTTGTTGATATTCGAGGAAATGGTTGCTATACAAATAATGAGATTTTAAATATCATTTCTGATAATATAAAATCAAAGGCGACACCCAGATCTACTAGACTTAACTCATCACAAATAGAATCCTCTCACCCTATCTATAAGAGACTTCTTGAGCAAGGCTATAAGCCATTTGGATCCCCTACTCTATCCGACCAAGCACTTATGCCATTTCCTTCTATAAAAATGGGACCAGGAAATTCAAGTAGATCTCATACTGCTGATGAATACATATGTATTCAAGAGATTGAAGACGCTCTTGATAAGTATTATAATTTACTAAATGGACTAGAACTTTAAATAGTTACATTAACAATATCATTCATAGATTAACTCTCTTTTATTTTCGTAGTATAAGTAATAACACATTTAACCAAAGATAACTATACAAAGTATACAGTTAGTTTTAACCCTGACATGATAACGCTTTGACACCGACATGTCATTCTCATATCGGTGTTATGATGATACTTTGCTTTAAATAAAAAAGCTCTTATTTATGCACACACATAAACAAGAGCTAAAAACTCATGCTATTTTAAAAAGCTAGACAAACAGATATGTTTTATCAAAGACTAAATAATTTTTGGCTTATAAATTCAAGAGAGCATAATATAGAACTATCATCTTAAATTAAAAGAGACCTAAACTTTCTAGCATTGAGTTGATAGAGCTTTCTATATATTTAGTAGAGATACGTAAAGGTCTTTGCTGAAAAGGAGTATTATCAAACTGGTATAACTCAATGGTAGCACTACCAAAGGCATTCCAGCCAAAATCAGAAGCCAATAAAAAAACTTTTTTCTTATTAGACCGAGCAGCATTCCAAACAATTCTTTCAAAAGAATCAAATGATACTACTTGAATACCTTTATCATTCATTATGGGGTATGAGGATTTTGCAAAAGTTTTATTTTTCCGATCTAGCACAAGTAAACCTGTGGTAGAATATTCAAGCACAGCCAGTTCTGACCTCACAACGGGTGCACGAAAAGAAATTCTAGCCATTTTCCCCTTCTCTATGTTTACTATACCATTTATTTTTTCGGCTCCACTCTCTGTAGGAATAATCAATTCAAACTTACACGTAAGATATCTCACATTCTCATCAAATATTCTTTGAGTAGAAACACAGGATGAAAAGATGAAAACTAAAGTAAAATAAAATAGATAGACTCTCTTTTTCAAAAAAATGAATCTCATTCTGCGATATATTTTTTCTTTTTGATTTTGGACGTAATCATTGAACCTGCTCCTAATTCTTCTGCTTGTATCCAATATTCTAGAGCTTTCTCTTTCTCTCCTAGTTTAAAATATATATCTCCAGCATGTTCTATAACTACCCCACTCTCATTTCCTCCATTTTCAAGGGCAGCATCAATATAAACCTTTGCCTCAGTATATCTTTTAAGCTCAAAAAGAATCCATGCATACGTATCTAAGAATGTTGGATTTTTAGGTTCTGCTTCAACAGTTTTCTTACTCATTGCTTCAGCTTTACTTAAATCTTTGCGCTGTATAGATAAATAATAAGCATAGTTATTCAGAACTCCACTATTCGTAGGATTATACTCTAAGGCTTTATCATAAGCCTCATATAGCTTATCGTACTGAGATAAAGAATGGTATCCATCACCTCTCAAAGCATAAAAATCGGAAATAAGCTCTTTGGGAGTAGATTCGTCTACTACAGCTAAAGCTTGAGAAACAGTACTCAATAATTTCTTATAATCTTCTGCCTGATTATAAGCGATAGCTAAATAAAAGTAAAACTCAATTGTGCCTGGACTTGACAGGATTCCTCCTTCACAGATTTCAATCACTTTTTTATAATCATCTTCTCTAATTGCCATACCTAAGAGCATCAATCTCGAAGGAGTATTAGTTGGATCTAGTTTCAAAATGTGTTCTAACACAGGTTTAGTCTCTTTCTCCTTTTTCTGACTCATCAAATACTGGGTATACAACATTGGTATCTGATCATCTGCAGGATTTAGCTCTATTGCTTTTTCAAATAGTCCCATAATTTGGACTGTATCTTCCTGAGCTTTAAAGATGTATTGACGCATTAAATTCAGCTTTAAATCCATCTCTGCTTTAGGGTTATAAAGTATTTTCTCTAATTCCGAAATATATTTTTCTTTTTGATCAGTTTCATTATAATAATTAGCTAATGCATATATAGCCATTGGAAAATCAGGATCTTGCTCCAACACTTTATTTAATAAGGTTAGTGCTTGCTTCTTTTTCCCATTGTTCAAATATAAATCCGCTAAAATCACTTGATACTTCAAATCATTAGGATATGTGCTTACTAAATCGCCCATTTCACTGAAAGCTTTTTTTTCCTCATTTTTGAGTAAGTATACTTTAAATTTTTGCATACTGATCTGCTCACTTTTCCCTAATTTCCTCTCTAGTTGATTCAGACCTGCTATGATTTTATCATAATCTTGTGATTGAGCATATAAGTCTAGCAATTGAAACTGCAAAGCCGATTTGTCAGGAAAGCGATGTGTCATCAATTCTAGCTGCTTTATAGCTTCCTCTTCATTTTCAGGAGAGTTATATAAAGCAAAGAAGAAGGACTCATTATACCAATAGTTCAAACTATCTAACTGAACAGCCTTTTGAAAAGAGGTAAGTGCATCAGGAAGTTGATTCATATTCATATTGAGAGCACCTATTTGATAGTAAGCTTCCGCTTTGGCTGGATCAATTTCAATACAATGAGTAAAGAGAGCATAAGCATCATCCAAATTCCCTTTATTCTTTTGAACCATACCTTCTAAAAAATAATAAGAATACTTTCGATCCTCATTACCAACTAAAGTTTCTAATAGAACGGAATCTTTTTCTACTTTCTCTTGAGCATTTACTTTAAGAGTTATCAGAAGAAAAAGAGACATACAACATACTATTCGCAATACACTTCTTTTCATAATTCTTTTTTTATTCTTTTCCTGTATGACCAAAGCCACCTTTGCCCCGTTGGGTTTCATCTAAGCTAGAAACTTCTTCCCAATCAATATGCTCATATTTAGCAATTACCATTTGAGCAATACGGTCTCCATTTCGAACAACAAACTCTGTATCCGATAAGTTTGCCATAATTATACCTATCTCCCCTCTATAATCAGCGTCAATTGTACCAGGAGTATTCAATAAAGTAATTCCACTTTTCAAAGCCAATCCACTTCTTGGTCGTATTTGTGCTTCATAGCCTTCAGGAATAGACAAAAACAATCCAGTTGGTATTAATTTTCTTTCCATAGGCTTTAACACAATGGCACCTTCAACATTTGCACGAATGTCCATACCAGCAGACAATAGGGTTGCATAATTTGGTAATTGATTCTTTGAACAATTAATTATTTTTATTTTCATATCTTCATAAATGTATTAAATAACGAAAATAGGCATTTTAGGGAGATTATTTATACATTTAAAGTAAAATAACCTATAACTTATCAAAGAGAGAATCTAGATAGATAGCACTTAATAAATTATATATGATGAATTGGAAACAGCTCTTATCCACTAAGAGATTTGGATTGGAAGACATACATAAACATACAGCAAAGAATAGAACTGAGTTTCAAAGAGACTATGACAGATTGATTTTTTCGGCTCCATTCAGAAGACTTCAAAATAAAACTCAAGTATTTCCTTTACCAGGAAGTGTATTTGTTCACAACCGTTTAACTCATAGCTTGGAGGTATCTTGTGTAGGTAGATCCTTAGGAAATGCTGTATCTCAAGAATTAATAAAAAGGGACCCCTTACTAGAAAAAGAAACTCTGATAACAGAAATAGGCTCTATTATAGCAGCTGC
>NZ_DYYK01000066.1:0-21325 GCF_020741705.1 Bacteroides coprosuis | reverse complement strand
AGCAATAAGATATGATTTAGGAACTAGAGTTCGTCACCAACTTCGTATCATACCCGAATTAATTTTCCACATTGACGATTCATTAGATTACGCTGAAAGAATTGACGAATTATTAAAGTGAAACTGGCATTAAATATTGCTTGGCGTTATCTCTTTTCTAAAAAAAAGCATAATGCCATAAATATAATTTCCGCTATATCTGTTTGCGGAATTGCACTAGCTACTCTAACTCTTGTCTGTACACTCTCTGTGTTCAATGGATTTCAAGAATCAGTAGCTAGTTTTTTTACCTCGTTTGATCCACAACTCAAAATTGTAGCTTCTTCGGGAAAGCTATTTACGCCTCAAAACGACCTCATATCCTCTATACAATCTATCCCAGAGGTGGATATAATCACTTCTACTTTGGAAGAAAATGCAATGGTCAAATACAAAGAAAATCAGAGTATGATTACCTTAAAGGGAGTTGATGACCACTTTGAACAAGTTACTTCAATACATACTTTACTCTATGGAAAAGGAGAGTATAAACTTCACGACAATATAGCTCAATATGGTATTGTTGGTGGCGAACTAGCATCTCAATTAGGGACAGGTATTCATCCCGTTTACCCTCTTGAAGTATATGCTCCGAAGCAAGGAACAAAAGTTAATATGGCCAATCCTGCGACTTCTTTCAACAAGGACTATTTATATTCACCTGGTGTCTTATTTTCTGTTGGACAACAAAAATATGATGGAAGCTATATCATCTGTTCTTTACAGTTTGCACAACAAATTTTTAATTACGACAATCAGATTACTTCAATAGAAGTAAAATTAAAAGAAAATGTTAATCTAGAGAAAACGCAAGTAAAACTTCAAAACCTATTAGGTAAAGACTTCAAAGTTCTAGATAGATATCAACAACAAACTGATGTATTCAACATCATGAAAGTGGAGAAATTGATTTCATTCTTCTTTTTAATTTTTATACTTCTTATTGCTTGCTTCAATATTATTAGCTCATTATCGATGCTCATTTTAGAGAAAAAAGAAGATATGCAAATTCTTATGAATTTAGGAGCAGACAAAAACTTTGTTGCTAAAGTATTCTTATATGAGGGACGCTTGATAACTTTACTAGGTACAACTATAGGAATGATATTAGGTATTGGATTAACTTTATTACAAGAGTATTTTGGTATTATCTCACTAAGCGGAGGATATCAATTCATAACAACAGCTTACCCAGTCAGCTTACATCTATCTGATTTAATTGTGATACTAATAACTGTATTAGTAGTAGGATTTATATCTGTCTGGTATCCTATCCGCTATTTGAGTAAGAAAATACTAGTTTAAAGAACTTTTTAATATTTCATTATACTTATTACTCTCTAAAATTTCTAGAGCTTTTAGAAGAATAGGATCTGATTGATTAAATACTCGGAAAAAAACTTCGGTACTCCATATGTCTCTAGCTATTAAAGCCTTTAAATAAGTATTTAAAAAAGATTTACTTTGATCTACTTCAGATTGCTCAAAAGAAAACTTATTTTCTATAGCTAATTCCTGCACTCGTCTAAACAATGATTCAGGAGTCTTAAACTGTTGAATAAATTCATCCACTGAGTATTTATCTTTGATAAGGCTCCCTTCTTGTTCAACAAACTCTAAACTCACTTGTATTAAAAGGCCTTTAGACAAAGCGTATTTAAAGAAAGATGAGACATGAGTTGTATCTACAGGTACAAACACATCTGGCATTACACCTCCACCCCCATATACGGTTCTTGACAAGGTTAATGTTTTATATTTCAACGAATCTACGAGTTGAATACTATCCTTAGAAATATGTTCGCCACGTTCTAATCGATGTAATATATCTTCACCATAGTTTTTTCTGTTACTCTCACCTTTATCATAAGGTTTTTGAATAGATCTTCCACTAGGGGTATAATATCGAGCTATTGTTAGGCGAATCATAGATCCATCAAATAGATCAATAGGTCTCTGTACAAGCCCTTTCCCAAATGATCTTCTACCTACAATAATACCTCTATCCCAATCTTGAATGGCTCCAGCAAGTATTTCACTAGCTGATGCAGAAAACTCATCAACTAGAACGATCAATTTACCCTCTTGAAACAACCCATTTCCTTTGGCATAGAAGCTTCCAATATCGACTTTATTTCCTTTGGCATAAACAATTCGCTGCTTTCCTTGTAAAAAATGGTTTGCAATGTCTATTGCAGCATCTAAGAACCCACCACTATTCCCTCTTAAGTCTAAAACTAGATTTTCAATCTTTTGATTTTTTAGATGTCTTAGAGCAGTCTCAAATTCTTTAGCTGAATTTTTTCCAAATTGATTTAAACGAATGTAACCCGTTTGAGCAGTAAGAAGATAAGAGGCATCAATTGTTTCTACAGGAATTTTATCTCTCTCAACCGTAAAATACAAAGTATCTTCAACACCTCTGCGAACTATCTCCAAGAGAACTTTACTTTTTCGAGGGCCTCTCAATAATTTCATTATTCGGGAAGTATTCATACCTACCCCAGCTATAGATTCCTTATCAACAGAAATAATTTTATCTCCTGCTTGTATTCCTACTTTTTCAGATGGTCCCTTAACGACAGGCTGAATTACATATAAAGTATCTTGCATCATTTGAAATTGAATACCGATACCGAAAAACTCTCCTTGCATAGATTCATTAAAAAGCTTCACCTCTTCTGCATTGGAGTAAGTAGAATGAGGATCGAGTTCATTGAGCATTCCCTGTATAGCAGCCTCAACAATTTTACCTTCATCAACAGAGTCTACATAGAGTTTTGTTATCAAGAACTCAGCCATCTGCAATTTTCTTGAAATTGGAATCTCCTTTTTCTGTGAAAATACAGGATAAGAAATCAAAGCTATCACTAATAAGAGAGAGAACCTATGCATACCTACAGCTCCATTCCTTTTGGGATAAATTGACTAATATCTTTATTATAAGAAAGCAACTCACGTACTAATGTCGAACTCACGCAACTCAATTCTGGTTCAGTAAAGAGAAGTATTGTTTCTATTCCAGCTAATTTTCTATTGATATCAGCAATAGACTCTTCATACTCAAAGTCTTTGACAGTGCGAATTCCTCTTATCACAAATTTAGCTCCCACCTCTTGAGCAAAATCTACTGTTAGATTACTATAAGCCATGACCTTAATACGAGGCTCATCCTTATAAAAATCTTGTATCACCTGAACTCGTCTATCAATAGGGAAATGAGTGTTTTTAGATTCATTAATTCCAATCCCTATTATCACTTCATCCATAAATGTTAATGCTCTTTGAACAACAGAATAATGCCCCGTTGTGAAAGGATCGAAAGTACCAGGGAATATAGCTCTTTTCATAAATATTACTTTTTAGGCTAAATCTTCTTCTACAACTAAATTATCAATAATAAACTCTTGTCTCTCCATTGTGTTTTTACCCATGTAGAACTCAAGTAATTCATTAACAGTATCAGTCTTACGCCATTTCACTTGTTCTAATCTCATATCTTTCCCTATAAAATGCTTAAACTCACTAGGTGAAATTTCTCCTAATCCTTTAAATCGAGTAATTTCAGGATTTGGACCAAGTTCATTAATGGCAGAAACACGTTCTTCTTCAGTATAACAATATCTTGTTTCTTTCTTATTTCTAACTCTAAATAATGGGGTTTGAAGGATATACACATGACCTTTCTTAATCAAATCAGGGAAGAATTGAAGGAAAAACGTGATTAAAAGCAATCTAATATGCATACCATCCACATCGGCATCAGTCGCTACGATTACTTTATTATAACGCAATCCGTCAATACCATCTTCGATATTTAATGCTGCTTGTAATAAATTAAACTCTTCATTCTCGTATACCACTTTCTTAGTCAACCCAAAGGAGTTGAGCGGTTTTCCTCGTAAACTAAATACCGCTTGGGTATTCACATCTCTACTTTTGGTTATTGAACCACTTGCAGAATCCCCCTCTGTTATAAAGATACATGAATCTTCTTTATATTCTCCCTTTACATCATTTAAGTGAATGCGACAATCTCTCAGTTTTTTATTATGTAAGCTTACTTTTTTAGCTCTTTCACGAGCTATTTTAGTAACTCCTGCAATAGCTTTTCTCTCTTTTTCAGATTCTTGAATCTTCTTTAATAGGACTTCTGCTACCTTAGCGTTTCTATGTAAATAATTATCTACTTCTGTTTTAATAAAGTCACCCACAAATTTATTAACTGTAGGACCTTTAGGCCCCATATGAGTTGAGCCCAGTTTTATTTTTGTTTGGCTTTCAAATAAAGGTTCTTCCACATTAATCGCGACAGCTGCTACTAATCCATTTCGAATATCTGAAAAATCATGGTTTTTGTTGTAAAAATCACGAATAGCACGAGCTATATGCTCTTTAAAAGCACTTTGATGCGTACCACCTTGAGTTGTATGCTGACCATTAACAAAAGAATAATATTCTTCTCCATATTGACTAGCATGAGTGAATGCTACCTCTATATCATCTCCTTTCAGATGAATAATTGGGTATAACCCTTCAGAAGTCATATTATCAGACAGTAAGTCTTCAAGACCATTTTTAGACTCTATACGAGTTTTATTATAGCTTATAACCAGACCTGTATTTAGGTAGGTATAATTACGAAGCATAGTTTCAATATATTCGCTTCTAAAACTATAACCCTTGAAGAGAGATTCATCTGGTTCAAAGGCAATGTAAGTACCAGTCTTTTCATCAGAAGACAATGTTTCATCTAATTCAAGATTACCTTGAGAGAATACAGCACGACGCATTTTCCCCTCTCTGTAACTTCTCACTTCAAATCTCTTACTTAAAGCATTAACAGCTTTAATACCTACTCCATTTAAACCAACACTCTTTTTAAAGGCTTTACTATCATATTTACCTCCTGTATTTAATACGCTTACAGCTTCAATCAGTTTACCCTGAGGAATACCACGACCAAAGTCACGCACTGAAGCAGTCAAATTATCTTCAACAACAACATCAATACGTTTCCCTGCATTCATCTTAAACTCATCAATACTGTTGTCTAGAACCTCTTTCAATAAAACATATATACCATCCTCAGCAAAAGATCCATCACCAAGCTTACCAATGTACATTCCTGGACGCACGCGTATATGCTCCATATCACTTAAGTGACGGATATGATCATCTGTATAAGCTACACTAGTAGTTTTATTTTCTAAGTTCTCACTCATAATAGGTTTAGTCTAATTTTTTAGTAAAAGCACGTCTGCGCTTATGTTGTTCTGTATTAAAATAGGTCCACTGAGCTTGGACTTTATCATTTAATTCTAGTTCAGGGTTTGACTCAGCATACTGAAAGCCTAGTTTTTTGTAAATTGGGATTAAGTCAGCAAAAAGCAATGCATTTACTCCTTTATTTTGATATTCAGGCTTTACAGCAACTAAAAGCAAATCTAACATTTTTGCTCTTTTCTTAAAAAATAATGCTTTTAATAAATAAAACCAGCCAAAAGGGAATAATTTACCTTTAGCTTTTTGGAGAGCTTCTGATAAAGAGGGCATAGACAACCCAACTGCAACTAATCGATCTGAACTATCGGTAATCAGTGTTACCATACGTAAGTCAACAATTGGAAGATACATTTTTACATATTGATCAATTTGTTGTTGACTTAAAGGAGCAAAGCCATAAAGAGGTTGATAAGCTTCATTCATTAATTCAAAAATCGCTTGTCCATAGTCCTCTGCTATTTTTTTACCTGATGTGTATTTCTTTATTTTAAGATCATACTTTTTCTGAATGATTTCAGATATTCGTTTATGCTTTTCAGGTATAGCATCAGGAATATAAATTTTAAATTCTACCCAATCTACATCTTTCTCAAAACCTAACTCTTTCAGATGTACTGGATAGTAAGGATAATTGTATATAGTTGCCATAGTACTAAGTTGGTCAAATCCATCAACCAACATTCCTTCTGCATCAAAATCAGTAAAGCCTAGAGGACCTTGAATTTTTTTCATCCCTCTTTCTTTCCCCCACTTCTCTACTGTTTCTAATAAAGCTTTAGATATTTCAATATCATCATAAAAATCAATCCACCCAAAGCGAACAGTCTTTTCATTCCATATTTTATTTGCTTTTTTATTTATAAGTGCTGCCACTCTTCCTACTAACTTACCCTCTTTGTAAGCTAGAAAGAAATCGGCATCACAATAAGCAAAAGCTGCATTTTTATTTTTATCAAATGTACCCAGCATATCATCGTATAAATCGGGCACAGAGTATGGATTATCTTTATATAATTCGTAATTAAAACGGATAAACTTCTTAAGTTCCTTTTTAGAAGATACTTTTTTTATTTCTATCGACATATTTCCTTAAAATATTGGGGCAAAGATACTCGAATTTCTAGATAATTCACATATAGCCATTTAAAAAGGCTTAAAACAGTAGGCCTTTACGCATTATAAATTAAGAACCCTAAATACCCTAAATACAGAAGAATAAAGACAGCTCCTTCTGCTCTCTTGATGATTCTATTACCAAAGAATAATGCTACTATAAATAGAAGAATAGAGGCTCCTGTCATTGTCCAAAGATCTATAGCGGTTATTCCTTTTATATGTAAAGGTGTGATAGTAGAACTACAACCTAAAACAAAAAAGATATTAAAGATATTACTACCTACTACATTCCCTATTGCTATTTCTGGGTTCTTTTTAAGTGAAGCTACTACAGAGGTCGCTAATTCGGGTAATGATGTTCCTCCTGCTACTAATGTAAGACCAATAACAGACTCTGATACTCCTAAGGAGCGAGCAATATCACTAGCTCCCTCTACAAATATTTTACCTCCAAAGATCAAAGCAGCAAAACCCAACACAATAAACAAAGTCGATTTCAGACCACTCATAGTATGAATTTCTTCTGCCTGAGACTCCATAGCTATACTACCTGACTTCTTCGCTACATAAAAAGTATAACTCAAGAATATAACAAAAAAAGCAAGTAATATCAAGCCATCTGAACGAGATAATATATTCTGAGCACTACCATCTAAGAAAACATCACTAGCCAATATGACTAACACTATTGAGGCTAATATAGTAAGGGGTATTTCTACTTTAAGAGTTCCCTCAGTAATCCCAATGGGTGTAACCAAGGCTGTACAACCTACAATCAATAATACATTAAAAATATTACTACCTACTACGTTCCCTACCGCCATATCAGCACTTCCTTGGATAGCTGAAGACACACTTACAGCCAACTCAGGGGCAGATGTACCAAAGGCAACAATAGTTAATCCTATTACAATAGGTGGTATAGCAAATTTTTTAGCAATTGAAGATGCACCATCTGTTAACCAATTTGCACCAAAAAGAACGAGTAATAAACCTCCTATTAAAAAAACAATATCCAACATACTTTTCTGTATTCTAGTTTGTTAATTTTGAACAGACCAATAAGACTTTTTCTTCATTCATTAAAGTAGTTGCAAAGATATACTTCTCACCACCTTCGGCTATTTTAAGTTTTTTTCTCAAACTATCTACTGAAGAGGGGAAATTACGAATGGTTAAGTTTGCTTTCTTTGTAATGGCCTTCAGTTTCTTCAACGAAGTTTTATTAAAATTCAAGACTTCATTTATTTCAAACTTACGCCCAGGAAAATCACTTGAATAACTATCCGAGGTATAAAGATGGCTATTAGGGTGAAGTTTGTCAACATTAAATCTTTTAGCTATTGACTTGTATGCACCCCCTTTTAATACAGCTGCATTAGGTTCAAAAAGATATTTTTTTACTTCAGTTGCATATCCAACATCTATTCTTTCCTCATCATTCAATGAAAAAGAGAACTCTTCTAACTGATCATTTTTCCCTAAATTAACACAACAAATTTGAGGATTTTTAGTTCCTTCTTTCGTATAATCTACTAAAACCAGTAATTCTTTACATTCATTACTTAATGCTACAATATAAACATGAGATACATAATCCAGTTCACGTAATGCTTGAGTTAAATCAAGCATAGGTGAAAGTTTTATTAGTACTTGTTTTGCTTTAGCCTGAAAAATACTTTGTAGTTCTATCACATTAGGAACACAATCGCCGATTGATACCAGTTTCCCTCCTGTATTATCTCTTCTTGCTGGATCTATAAATACTGTATCTACTAGTTCTAAATCCTTTAAAACAGACTCAGCCTCTGAGTTTATTGTTTGTATATGATTGAGACCCATTTGCTTAAAATTATGAGATACTATTAGATATAAATCAGGGTTCCTCTCGACATACACGACTGAATCAAATTTTTGTGCTAAATAAGATGTATCTACTCCAAATCCACCTGTTAAATCAATTAACGAATCTCCTTGGACTAGTGAAGCCTTATACTTTGCTGTTTCAGCCGAAGAGCATTGCTCTAAAGATAGATGTACTGGATATAAAATAAGAGGAGTATTGTACCATTCAGGCAATTTGTTTTTCACTCGTTGTCTACCCTCAATTTGCTGGACAGCAAACTTTAACTCCTCCCCAGACAATTCTTGCTTGGATAACAAAAGTTTATGGATATCATCATCCTTATGTTTTTGTACAAAGTTGAATATTTCTTCTTTCAAAAACATTTTACAGAATCGGTTTATAATTTTTGCGAGCTTCTGCTCTACTAATTTTATTAAAATGCCACCACTCGGATGGTAAAGCTCTAAAACCAGCTCTACGCATAACTGATCTCAATAATTCTCTATTTCTTTTCTCTTGCAAAGAGATGATACCCTTCTTCACTAATTCTTCCTCATTATCTATATGTGCCTGATAGCCTAAATGATCCACAGGTGTACCCATTGATAAAGGTTTTCCTTTTTCGTCGAGTATGGATATGTCTACTGCCATCCCATAATTGTGAAGACCTCCTCCATTAGCTGGATTAGATACATATTTAGCTTTCGTCGTATTCTTTACCTTATTCCACATCTTTTGCTGAACAGACATAGGTCTACAAGCATCATAAACAATAAAACTATATTGAGGGTGAAGTTCTTTTAAATACTGATGAGCCTTAATTAGAGCTTTTGCCGCTAATGGATGTAAGTATGCTTCTTTTAAATCATCATAGAGTATCTCCCCAACAAAGTTGTCGGCATAAGCATACATCAGGTGGACGTGAATAGAGGGATCTTCCTCCTTTAGGTTTATCATCCCTCGTTTTTCTAGGGATAAAGCAGATTTACTTTTCCCTTGTACAATGGGGAAGCATATAGTTGCTAAAAAAAAGAATAAAACAAGTCTAAATTTCATGGCTTAGGCTTTATGATCGTGAAGAAATCTAATTAATTTTTTTACAGCAATCGCTCTATGACTAATTTCGTTTTTTACATCACTGCCCAATTCAGCAAAGGTTTCAGCATACCCTATCGGTTGAAATATAGGGTCGTAACCAAAACCTGCTGTACCTCGTTTTTCTTCAATAATATTTCCTCTAACAATCCCATCAAAATGATGTTCCTCTCCTTTTAGGATTAAGGATATAACAGTTCTAAATTGAGCACTTCTATCGGTTTTATCATGAAGCTCTCGAAGTAACTTTGCCATATTATCATCTGAATTTCTTCCCTCTCCTGCATATCTTGCAGAGAATACTCCAGGCTCACCATGAAGAGCTGTTACTTCTAAACCAGTATCATCAGAAAAACAATCCAAACCGTAATGATCATAGACGTACTTTGACTTTAAGTATGCATTTCCTTCTAATGTATTTTCGGTTTCGGGAATATCTTCATGACAACCTATATCATTTAGCCCTACTACATGATAAAGAGGAGATAGCAATGCTGCTACCTCCTTTAATTTATTTTCGTTATGTGTTGCAAATACTATTTTATGCTCCATTATTTTACTTTAATTTTATCGAAGCCTTGCCCATAAACTCCTATTACAGAACTTTGTGAAACAAAAGCTTCAGGATCTATATCTTTTACGAGCCTAAAGATAATAATCGACTGAGATTTTTTAGCCAAAACCATTAATACTTTTACTTCATTTTGACTATACCAACCTTGACCTTTAATCACTGTTACACCTCGACCTGTTTCTTTCATGATTCGATCGGCTATAGCATCATAATGTTTTGAAAAGATAAAGAACTGGACTGACTGTCGGGCACTATTCACTACCCAATCAAGTACATTGGTTACTATAAATAAGGTAACAAAACCCATCAAAACCATTTTCCAATCATTATCAATAAAATAACTAGACGAAACTATTGTGAAGTCACATAGAAGTATCACTCTACCTAAAGATATATCTCGGTACTTATTAACAACAGCAGCAACAACATCAGTACCCCCTGTACTACCATTATTAATAAAAACTAAACCCAGCCCCAAGCCACACATGGACGCTCCTATTACACAAGCCATAAAAGCTTCATCTGGACCTAATAATTGTAATATAGATCCGTCAGGACCTTTAAATACCGCTTGAGTCATCCAGGTACAAAATGTCATGACTAAAACACCAAAAATGGTACGTACAGTAAAGCTTTTCCCTAAAATTTTAAACGTAGCCGTTAGGAGTACAGCATTAATCATAAAATAGGTGTACTGTATAGGAAATCCTGTTGAATAAAAAACAAGAGTCGCTACCCCTGCAGTTCCTCCTAAGGGTAGTTTGTAAGGAAGTAGGAACAAAGCCCAACCCACAGAGTAGCATACTATACCTAATGCTATTAGTAGATAATCGCGCATTACACGAGTCCAAGCTTGTTTAGAAAGTGCATGTGTTGCCATATAAAAAAGATTTTTTAAGTATCCGAATAGGTAAAAAATAAGGTAAGCCATATGGCTTACCTTAAAGATAGTTTAAAATACCAAGTTTACAATCTTACCTGGTACAACAATTATTTTTTTAGGCTCTTTACCTTCCAGCCAACGGCTTGTTCGCTCATCTTCAAGAACCATTTTTTGAATCTCTTCTCTGCTTGCATCTGCTGCAAAGTCCATATTAAATCTAGATTTCCCATTAAAAGAAATGTTGTAATTTTTTACAGCTTCCTTCATGAATTCTTCATTGTATTTAGGCCAACCAGCTATACAAATAGAATTTTCATGACCTAGAACATCCCACAATTCTTCACAAACATGAGGGATAAATGGAGAAAGGACAATAGTTAGCTGTTCCAAAATTTCCTTTTTATGGCACTTCAAGCTATTGAGTTCATTTACACAAATCATAGAAGCACTAACCGTAGTATTGAATGAAAAATTTTCAATATCTTCAGTAGATTTCTTAATTAATTTATGCAAAGCTTTTAATTCTTCTTTAGTAGCTGGCTTGTCTTCAATTATAGAATTACCTTGACGATCAAAGAATAATCCCCAGAATCTATGAATAAATCGGTATACTCCATCAATGCCATTGGTATCCCATGGTTTTGATTGTTCTAGAGGACCTAAGAACATCTCGTACATTCTAAGAGTATCTGCTCCATAACGATCAACAATCATATCTGGATTTACCACATTAAACATAGACTTGCTCATTTTCTCAACAGCCCATCCACAAAGATATTGTCCATCCTCATTTAAGATAAATTCCGCTGATGAAAACTCAGGACGCCATGCTTTGAATGCTTCTAAATCTAAAAAGTCGTTTTCTACTATATTTACATCTACGTGAATAGCAGTTGTTTCATATTCGTCTTTTTTATCTAAAGAAACAAACTTATTTGTGCCATTAATACGATAAACAAAATTACTACGACCTTGAATCATACCCTGATTAACTAGCTTTTGAAAAGGTTCTTGACGAACAGCTACATCTACATCATATAAAAACATATTCCAAAAACGAGAATAGATCAAGTGACCAGTAGCATGTTCAGTACCACCCACATAAAGATCGACATTTTGCCAGTATTCACACACTCCCTTAGATACAAGAGCTTCTGAATTTTGAGGATCCATATATCTCAAGAAGTAAGCAGATGAACCAGCAAAACCAGGCATCGTATTTAGTTCAAGATGGAAAACTGTCTTATTATCAATCAGGTCGTTTGAAACAACCTTCTTATTTACTGTATCCCAAGCCCACACTTTTGCTCTACCTAATGGTGGCTCTCCCGTTTCTGTAGGAAGGAATTTTTCCACATCGGGTAACTCTATAGGTAAGTATTCTTCCTCTATCATATAAGGATGACCATTCTTATAATAAACAGGGAATGGCTCTCCCCAATAACGCTGACGTGAGAATGTAGCATCTCTTAAACGATAATTCGTTTTTATATGGCCTAGTTTTGTTTCTTCTATAAACTGTTTTGTTTTAGCTATTGCTTCAGTTACAGTCAATCCATTTAACACCAAGTCAGTATTCATTCCTTCAATAGGAGAATTTGTCATAATACCTTCTTTGGCATCAAAACTTTCTTCTGAGATATCACAACCCTCAATTAAAGGGCGTATTTCAAGACCAAAATGTTTAGCAAAGGCATAATCTCTACTATCATGAGCTGGAACAGCCATAATGGCACCTGTTCCATAACCCGCCAAAACATAATCACTCACCCAAACAGGAATAGCCTCTTTTGTCAAAGGATTAATGGCATAGCTTCCAGTAAAAACACCTGTTACTTTTCGATCTGCAATACGTTCACGTTCAGTACGCTTCTTACTGCGTTCCAAGTAAGCATCCACTTCTGCCTTTTGCTCAAGAGTTGTTAATGTATCAACCAATTCACTTTCTGGTGCTAAAACCATAAAAGTTACACCAAATACTGTATCAGCACGAGTAGTAAAGATAGTCATCTCCACATCACTGTCTTTTACTTTAAACTGCATCTCAGCTCCATCAGAACGTCCTATCCAGTTTCTTTGAGTTTCTTTTAATGAATCGGTCCATTCAATCGTATTTAATCCGTCTAATAAACGTTGCGAGTATGCAGATACACGTAAACACCATTGACGCATTACTTTTTGAATAACAGGATAGCCTCCTCTTTCTGATAAACCATCAATTACTTCATCGTTTGCCAAAACTGTACCTAATTCAGAACACCAGTTGACCATCATATCACCTAGATAAGCAATGCGGTAATTCATAAGCACATCCTGTTGCTTAGACTCGTCCATTGCTTTCCACTCTTCTGCTGTAAAATCTAATTCTTCAGAACCCGAAGCAGGAATATCTTTTGAACCATTTTTCTCGAAATAACTTACTAAATTTTCAATAGGCATTGCCTTATTTACTTTAGTATCAAAATAGCTCTTAAACATTTGAATAAAGGCCCATTGTGTCCAATGATAATAGTTCGGATCACAAGTGCGTACTTCTCTACTCCAATCAAAAGAGAAACCAATCTTATCTAACTGTTCACGATATCTTTTTATATTTTGTTCTGTAGTTACAGCTGGATGTTGACCTGTTTGAATTGCATATTGCTCGGCTGGCAAACCATATGCATCATAACCCATAGGATTCAAGACATTGTATCCACAGAGTCTTTTGTAACGAGCATAAATATCAGATGCAATATATCCTAATGGGTGACCTACGTGTAGACCAGCACCTGATGGATAAGGGAACATATTTAGAATGTAGAGTTTTTCTTTAGACTTATCTTCTACTACCTTGTAGGTATTGTTCTCAACCCACATTTTTTGCCATTTCTTTTCTATATCCCTAAAGTTATACTCCATAATTAATGATAATTTTATAGTGATTCTACGTAAAATTCTATAATTAGTTGTTATAATTTAGGCAAAGATAATCAAACTATAAGTAACCATCACTTTTTGCAACCTATAAAATGAGTGTTCAAAAGAAACGTTTAATCATTATTAGAAATTGCTTATTATCAGTTCTTCAAGAGTTTATTATCTTTGTATTATATTGATATTGGCAATTTTCAAAATACAAAATCACATTGAATACAAAAAAAATAGCTCAAACTCCCATGATGAAACAGTTCTTCGATTTGAAGAAAAAGCACCCTAATGCTGTTATGTTGTTTCGATGTGGGGACTTTTACGAAACATTTTCAAGCGACGCTGTTCTTGCAGCAGACATTCTAGGAATCACACTTACCAGAAGAGCAAATGGTAAAAACACCTATGTTGAAATGGCAGGGTTTCCACACCATGCACTAGACACTTATCTACCCAAACTTGTTCGTGCGGGCAAACGTGTTGCTATTTGTGATCAATTGGAAGACCCTAAAACAACTAAGACACTAGTCAAAAGAGGAGTTACTGAATTGGTTACTCCTGGAGTATCTATCAATGACAATATACTTAACAATAAAGAAAATAACTTTTTAGCTGCAATCTATTTTAATCGTTCCATTTATGGTATATCCTTCTTAGATATCTCTACAGGTGAGTTTTTAACAGCTGAAGGTAACTCCGATTATATAGATAAGCTACTTACTAATTTTGCTCCCAAAGAGGTCCTCTTTGAAAGAGGAAAGAAAACTCAATTTGAAGAGCTATTTGGTAATAAGTTTTTTACTTATGAGCTTGATGACTGGGTTTTTACAGAACAGACAGCACACGAAAAGCTATTAAGCCATTTTCAAGTAGCCAATTTCAAAGGTTTTGGTGTTGATCACCTCCCCAATGGCTTAATTGCTGCTGGAAGTATTCTTCAATATTTAGACATAACACAACATCATAACATCAGTCATATTACTACTTTATCCCGTATTGAGGAAGATAAATTTGTTCGATTAGACAAGTTTACCATTCGCAGTTTGGAGTTGCTTAATAGCATGAATGATGGAGGTAGTAGTTTGCTGCAAGTTATTGATAAGACAATTACTCCGATGGGAGGAAGACTTCTTAAACGTTGGGTCGTATTCCCTCTCAAAGAAGTTAATGCTATCAATAATCGGCTAGATGTAGTAGATTATTTCTTCAAGCAACCCAGTTTTAAAGAGATTATAACAGATCAACTCCATCTCATTGGAGATTTAGAACGTATTATATCAAAGGTTGCAGTTGGAAGAGTTAGCCCTAGAGAAGTAGTACAACTAAAAGTAGCACTACAAGCTATTGAGCCTATAAAAAAAGCGTGTTTAAATGCCAATGACGCCAGTCTAAATAGAATTGGAGATCAATTGAATCTCTGTGAAAAGATAAGAGATAGAATAGACAAAGAGATTGAAAATGACCCTCCTATGCTGGTCAATAAAGGGCATGTAATCTGTTCGGGCGTAAATGAAGAGTTGGATGATCTTCGGAAAATAGCTTATTCAGGTAAAGACTATCTACTTCAAATTCAACAAAGAGAAATAGAAGAAACAGGTATTCCTAGTCTAAAGATAGCATACAATAATGTTTTTGGATATTATATCGAAGTTCGAAATACACACAAAGATAAAGTTCCTAAAGAATGGATTAGAAAACAAACTCTTGTAAGTGCTGAACGCTATATAACACAAGAACTAAAAGTATATGAAGAAAAGATTTTGGGTGCAGAAGAAAAAATCTTAATACTCGAAGCTAAGCTTTTTGAAGAGTTGGTTACTGATTTAGCAGAATACATATCGGCTATTCAACTAAATGCCAACCAAATAGCAGCTTTAGACTGTTTATTGTCTTTCTCAAGTATAGCTCAATTAAATAAATACATCCGACCTGTCATACAAGATGATGATGTCCTTTCTATCCAACAAGGTCGTCACCCTGTAATTGAAAAGGAACTACCACTAGGCGAGCAATATATCGCCAATGATGTCTATCTGGACAATACAACTCAGCAAATTATAATGATTACAGGTCCGAATATGTCGGGTAAATCTGCTCTTTTAAGGCAAACTGCTCTTATCACCTTAATGGCACAAATTGGCTGTTTTGTTCCTGCAGAAAGCGCTCAGATAGGGCTTGTTGATAAGATATTTACACGTGTTGGAGCAAGTGATAACATCTCTATGGGTGAATCAACCTTTATGGTTGAAATGAATGAAGCTGCTAATATTTTAAATAATCTTTCTTCTCGTAGCTTAGTTCTTTTCGATGAGCTAGGTAGAGGAACTTCTACCTACGATGGTATTTCCATTGCTTGGGCTATAGTAGAATACATTCATAACAACCCAAATAACAGAGCAAAAACATTATTTGCTACTCACTACCACGAATTAAATGAAATGGAAAAATCATTTAATCGCATCAAAAACTACAATGTTTCCGTAAAAGAAATTGACAATAAAGTTATCTTCTTACGCAAATTAAAAAGAGGAGGTAGTGAACACTCGTTCGGTATTCATGTAGCAAAAATGGCGGGTATGCCTCCAAGCATTGTCAAACGGTCGAATGAAATATTGGCACAATTGGAAGCTGTAAATAGAAGTGGCGAAGAAAGTAGTAATAAAAAATCCAAAACTCCTTTAATATCACAAAAGCAAGAAGATGGAGTACAACTTAGCTTTTTCCAATTAGACGACCCTATTCTTTCTCAGATTAGAGATGAAATCATTAATCTAGATGTAAATAACCTTACTCCTCTGGAAGCACTTAATAAACTAAATGATATTAAGAAAATCATAAAAGGAAGGTAAGCATTTGGTTTTAACTTAATTAACACCAAAACCCTTTTAATTATTTAAAGTTTTTCCGCCTTCTTATACAAGAGATAAAAAATATTGTAACCGAGTTATAGTATCAACATAACACCGACATGAGAATGACATGTCGGTGTCAAAGCATTCTCATGTCGGTGTTAAAATAATACTATACTCTATTGAGGTGTCTTATATAAACACTTTTAAAAGTGTTCTCTTTTTTGGGTATCCATAAAAAAAGCCTATCTAAATAGGCTTTCCTTGTATAATATATTTATTTCTTTTTAGATCCCCAGTTATCAAGCTTCTTACCCATAAAAATAGAAGCTATACCTAGTATTATAAAGGGTATACTTAGCCATTGGCCCATATTCAAAAGCATTCCTGCTTCAAAATCTACTTGATCTTCTTTAATAAACTCAACAAAGAATCTAAAAACAAAGATAAATGTTAGACATAATCCAAAATAGAAACCTCTATGAAATTTTTTATCGTATTTCTTATACAAATAAATCATAATAAAAAATAGAGCTAAATAAGCCAAAGCCTCATACAGCTGAGCAGGGTGACGTGGTAACATATCTACTCTAGTAAAAATAAAAGCCCATGGCTTATCGGTAGGCATACCTATAATTTCAGAGTTCATCAAGTTTGCTAAACGTATCCAGCATGCTGTGATAGGAGTTGCTACAGCTATCATATCCAAAACATCAATGTAATTCATTTTTGTCTTTCTGCAATACATCCATAATGCTATGATTAATCCGATTGTACCTCCGTGACTGGCTAACCCTGCATAACCAGTAAACTTCCAACCTCCTCCATCTAGAAACTTCACAGGTAAAAATATTTCAAGAGGATTGGCTAGATAATACTCAGGATCATAGAAAAGACAATGTCCTAGGCGAGCACCTAGTAGAATCCCTACAAAGCAGTAAAAGAATAGGGGTTCAAATATCTTCTCATCAATGCCTTTATCTCTGTATTGATAACGCACAACATAATAACCTAACGCAATTCCTATAGCCCAAAAAAGACCATAATATTTGATAGGTAAACTTCCTAGACTAAAGAGAACAGGACTCGGATCCCATTCAATAAAAAGAGATATGGTATTTATCATATATTTGTATTTTGAATATGTTTCAATTTTGTTTACTCGATGTTGACTCCAAAGTAAAGTAATATATACAAGACTACATAAAAAAATAGAGGATTAGTAAAACTACTATCCTCTATTCTTCAAATATCTTATACTTACATCTTTTACACATTGAAGCGGAAGTGCATGATATCACCATCCTGAACTAAGTATTCTTTTCCTTCTACACCCATTTTTCCAGCTTCACGAACAGCTGTTTCAGAGCCATATTTAATAAAATCTTCGTACTTGATAACTTCTGCACGAATAAACCCTTTTTCAAAGTCGGTATGAATAACTCCAGCACATTGAGGAGCCTTCCAACCTTTATGAAACGTCCAAGCTCTAACTTCAACTTCTCCAGCGGTGAAGTAAGTTTGCAAGTCTAATAAAGAATAGGCAGATTTAATCAAACGACTTACTCCAGATTCCTCCAAACCTACATCAGCTAAAAACATTTGACGTTCTTCATAAGTTTCAAGTTCAGCTATCTCAGACTCTGTTTTAGCAGCAACAATCAAGATTTCTGCATGTTCATCTTTTACTGCTTCCCGAACAGCCTCAACGTGCTTATTCCCCTTTGATGCACTATCTTCATCAACGTTACACACATACATAACAGGCTTATTTGTTAACAAGAATAAGTCTTTCGCAGCATCAATTTCATCTAAAGATTCAAATTCTACTGAACGAGCAGATTTACCTTCTTCTAGCGCAGCCTTATATTGAATTAATACATTATGAAGCGTTTTAGCATGTGCATCCCCAGTTTGAGCTTGTTTGTACACCTTTTGGATTCTCTGTTCTACTGTTTCAAGATCTTTCAACTGTAATTCTGAATCAATAATTTCTTTGTCACGTACAGGATTGATTGAACCATCAACATGAGTCACATTATCATCATCAAAGCAACGTAAAACATGGATAATCGCATCTGTCTCACGTATATTTGCCAAAAACTTATTTCCTAAACCTTCACCTTTACTCGCTCCTTTTACTAACCCTGCAATATCCACAATCTCCACAGTAGTTGGGAGAATTCTTTGAGGATGTACAAGTTCAGCTAGCTTATTCAAGCGCTCATCAGGTACAGTTATTACTCCCACATTTGGTTCTATAGTACAGAAAGGGAAGTTTGCTGCCTGAGCTTTAGCGTTAGATAAGCAATTAAAAAGAGTGGACTTACCCACATTTGGTAGTCCAACAATACCACATTGTAATGCCATTATTGATTGTTATTTTATACTGATTATATTTTTCTTCGATTTAACACCTTAATATTTAAAGTTGTGCAAAGATAGCTATCTTTTAGAAACTAACGATCTTCACCCCAGCCAAATAATGCAAAATCATAACTTATCGGATCTACTGGATCTAATTTTCGGAGATTATTTGTTAACTCTTCCACGGCTTTACGATCATTGCTTTTACGAGTTAAAAGTCCCATTTCACGAGAAACTCGTGCAACATGAGTATCTAAAGGGATATATAGCTGAGAAGGATTTAAATTTTTCCAAACACCTAAATCTACAATACCGTCCTTTCTTATCAGCCAACGAAGCCCCATAAACAAACGCTTACAAGCAGAATTTTTTAACGGATTAGAGATATGCTTAGTTTCTACTCCTAGGTTTGCATTTATCATTAAATCTCTATAAAGATGTATGCCCTCCCAGAGAGATTCTTTCTGAATAAACACTTGCTCTAGATCTGGATATTGAGAATAAATAGAGTGTAATCCCTTACAATAGTATTGTAAATCATTTTCAAAAAAAGTGCGATGAATATTCTTATTCTCTAAAGAAAGATACCCTTCATCCATAATATAACTATATGGAGTATTTCCCATAAGATTCAACATCTTTTCTGCAGACTTAAGTATCATAGGGCGTTTGCCCCATGAAATAGTAGCGATAAGAAAACTAACAATTTCTATATCTTTCTTGTCTTTAAAACGATGAGGAAACTGAACTGGATCACTTTCTATAAAAGCTTTTGTATTGTATTTCTCTCGAAGGAGATCTAATTGTTCTTTTAATTTCATATAAAAAAATGAGGCACTTTCTAAAGATATAGAAAGTGCCTCACACTCATTTATTATTTAAGACTATTTAATTTCTTTAATCAAATAGATTAGAGTTGGGAAGTGGTCACTATAACCATCAATAAATGTATTTCCGTCAAATGTTCTCCAAGGATAACCTTTACGTTTTCCTTCTTTACGAATCAAGAAATCTTTATTAAACACTTCCGACCTCCAAAACTTAAGAGATGATGTTTCAGAACCTAATAAGCTGTGAGTAATAATGATTTGGTCAAATAAGTTCCATTTACCTTGGTAACCTAGTGAACCTACGCCTAAATCATATAATCTCCACATGGTATTGTAATAACCACCTGGCTTCACATCCTTTTGATATTTCTTCGCGTTTAAAACTACACGAGTACTTCTATCATCTGGATCATCATTTAAGTCCCCCATGATAATCACCTTTGCTTCTGGATCAATCTGTTGTAAAGAATCTACTAAAGATTTAGTGATTGAAGCCGCATACTCACGAAGTTCAGTTGATTTACTACCATAACGCGATGGCCAGTGGTTAACAATAACATGCACGGGTTCTCCAGCAAGAACTCCACTTACTAACAACTGATCACGAGTCTTGAAGTTAGGGTTATCAGGTAATATATAAGGCTGAGCAACTGTATTTGTTACTCTAAATAGCTTTGGATTATATAGTAAAGCCACATCAATACCACGCCAGTCTGGAGATTCGTAATGAACGATTTCATAACCCACATCAGAGATACGTTCGTTCTTTACAAGATCTTCCAATACTCTACGGTTTTCAACCTCAGAAACTCCAAGGATTGCAGGACCAGCAGGACAGTAATCTTTACCAATACGACTAATAACCTTAGCTATATTATCCAACTTCTTTTGATACTTACCAGGAGTCCAAGCATTGGTCCCATTTGGTAGGTACTCATCATCCCCAGGATTATCTACATCATCTTCTGTATCAAAAAGGTTTTCCACATTGTAGAAGGCTACACAGTAAGTAGCATAAGACTTTTGAGCCTTCATCTGCGTAAAACCAAATGATAAACAGAGAGTCAGTAATAGATATTTAAATTTCATAGCTATTTTCTTTAGTCAATTATTATTTTACGCTAAGATTTATATTGCCTAAGCGTAAGCCATATTTATTAGCAGCACCTTTTACAACAAATTTCAAGGTAGCACCATCTACACCTTTAATATCAGAAATTTTAAGAGTATAAAATTTATTTAAATCATCTTTACCCTTAACATCCTTAGATTCTGTAGGTAGTTGCTTTCCATTATACCAAACTTCAATTGTGTTTAAGTTGGTTTCATCTGTTGGATTATAAACATTTGCTGCTGCATCGTAAGCCAAAACTAACGTTTTACCATTTACATTAGGTAGATTAGATATTTCGAATTCACAATCATTATTAGCTTTTAACCATACATGATTTGGTGAACCTTTAATGTTTCTAATGTCAGCATTAGTAGTTGAATCAGCGTATTTTACAGTTTTGTTATCATATCCTGTAT
>NZ_DYYK01000065.1:0-4996 GCF_020741705.1 Bacteroides coprosuis | reverse complement strand
AGCCTACTTCCTAGTTTTTATTTTGTTACATGATACATATTTGATACCTCTTCTTTAATATCTTCCCTAAAATTGTAAAAATAATCAGCTTGTCTTTTTTTAATTCCTTTTTTATTTCCAACTTTTGTAATATCCTGAAATTCTTCGAGCTCTTTTAGTTTTTCATCACCTCCTAAAACAATATATTGGTTCTTCAATTCTTCCATTTGCATCTTCAACAATCTTCTCTCTTGTAAAAACTCTTGAGTCCTCTTGTATAATTGAGCTCCTTGTGCAGCGTTAAAAGTTGCATTCTTAATCTCTGTTAATAACTTATTCCATTCTTTGTCTACTTTTTTACATTCTTCTTTCATCATTTCAATGCTTCCATATAAATCTTTCATTTCCAAGTACATAATATTAATTGATTTCATGAACATTCACTCCAATATCAGTAAGATAATTTTTCATAGCTAAGTATTTTTTTATTCCTCCAGAGTTGTCAAAATGTCTTTGAGCATTCTCTTTTTTTCTTTGTATAGTTTCATTCTCTTGTTCTTTTAATTGATGTTGCAAAGCTTTCATCATATTATACATGTCTGCTGCATTCATGTTAGTGTTTTCTATTGTATGATAAATAGTGAATATTTTTGCGTTATTAACAGGGTTTAATTTAGCGTTAAAATTACATTCATCTATTTGTACTTTTAACTTATGTAGATTTTTAAATTTTTGTATTAAATTATCTTTACTTAAATTTTTAAAATTTGAACCCATAAATATCTCTCCTTTATTTATTTATAATACTATCTTACCATATGTATACCCCTTTGTCAATGGGATTATTAATTATTTTTTACTAAATCATGTGAAAGTATACTGTATTTGACTTCTATATCTTTTAGTTTTTCTTTATGAATCTGTTTTTTCTTTTCTTCTACAATGCTGAACATTTCACTTATAATCCAATCGTATCCTTGCAACTCTTCTAAACTATACTTTTCATATCCATTAATATAATATCCATCGTATGGAAAACTAAATTCACCGTATATAGTTTCACAGTGGTATATTTCATCAAGATAAAACTCAATCTTTAAGCAACTTAACTCCTGTGTATATTGTCTATTTGTTACCCTGTCAATTGTTTCATTTAAGGTATTTTTAATAACTGTAACTTCAACCCCATTAATTAATTCAATAGGAGAGAATGACGTAGCCCTTTCTCTAAATCCTCTTATAGATTTTAAAGCAGCTTCTTTTTTTATATTATTTAATTTTTCTTCAATATCTGGTTCAACACGCTTTGGCTCTAATACCATACCAGAAACGGTAGTCTCTTGTTCTTGTTGTTTTTCCTCCCGCTTTTCCATTTTCTTAATTATAAAAATAAATATTATCATAATAATCAAAGATATTATAAAATACATCAATCCTTGGGACATCATATCCATAAATAATTCCTCCTTTATAAGTATACCCCCAGTATATCACTAGGGGTTGATTGTGTCAATGATATTATTTACTATTTTTTTATCTTCTAAATCCAAATCTTCTTCAATAAATCTTTGTTCGTATTTAAAAGTATAAAGTATATTGTTATCAGTATCTTTCAATATCTTACAAATGCCGTCAACAGCTCCACAAAAATTAGCGAAGATACTATTCCCTGTTCCAAATACAATCCAATCTTTCTTATATTTTAAAGCATTGTCAATGATAAATTGTTTACAATTGGAAGGTATTTTACCATCCCCCCAAGTGTTTGTTCCAACAATTATTAAATCATAAGGAGATATGTCAATGTTAACGTCTTCTTTTATATTAAATCTATATTCTTCTATATCACTATTGAATTGTTTTAAATAATCCATAAACATGTAGGTGTTCCCTGTTTTAGAGAACCCTACCATTAATATTTTCATTATAAATCATCCCAGCCATTGTCTCCTGAAGTTAATTCATAGTTTTTCTCACGCTTCTCAAAGAAGTCTTCTTTCTTTCTGTTTCTATTCTGAGGGTCGAAAGCATTAATCCATGACATAGGGTTCTTTTTAGTGTCAAATATCTTGGACAATCCTAAGTTATCTAGGATAATATTAGCTCTGTATTCAATATATTTAATAACTTCATACATGTCAATATCATCAATATCTTTGTATAAATCTTTACAATATTCTTGTTCATGTAATACAATCTCTCTAACAAAATCATAAATCCATTCTGTAAGCTCTTCTGTATTGTCTTCTGGATACTGTGTTAAAACATCTCTAACAATAGTCCCTTGTACCATTGAGTGAATCTGTTCCTCTGCTTGAATATATTCAATAATTTCTGACATTCCAAACATTTTCCCATTACGAGCCAAGTGGTAGAAAGGGGTGAATCCATTAGTAAATGATACGCCTTCTAATACTGCATTAGACACCTGAGCCTTTACAAAGTTTTCTACTGTAGGGTTATCAATGAATCTATTTAGCTCTTCCATAATTCTCTCATTACGCTTAATCATAAATGGGTCTTCTTTAGGATAGTTGAATACTTCACTTGCTTCTTCATCTGATACAATAGAAGATAGTACATAAGAATAGCTTTCATTATGAATAGTTTCATTATAAGCAATCATAGCCATTAAAGATTTAATAGCAGGGTCTTTAATATATTGAGAAGCATGATAATCGTACATTGTAGCCACACTATCAAGACTTGCTAAAATACCTACTCCACGTTTAAACATTTTCTTTTCTGTATCTGACATCTTGTTTTGCCAGTCTGAATAATCCTTAACTACCGATACTTCTGAGGGGATCCAGAATTTTTGGCGAAGTGTTTTTAAGAAGTCATAGTATGAGTTGTTGGAAATATTGTTCCAGTTCAAAATACCTGACTGTTCATCAAACATTCTCTCATTTGAGTTTGGTCTTTCAATGTTATAAATTCTGACTTGTTTTTCTAATTCCATTTTACATATTCTCCTTTTGAACTAATTTATAATATAAGGATAGCACAAGGCTATCCAATTGTCAATACTATGCTGAACATGCTAGACATGCTTCTTCTTGTTTACTATCCCATGAACGAACATAATAAGTTGTTTTAATTCCACGTTCCCATACTTCCATATGCATACGAAGTAAGTGTTTAACCTGTAAACCTGTTGGAATATATAAGTTGAAAGAAGTTGATTGGTCTACCCACTGTTGTCGTTTCTCGTTTTGAAGGATTGACCACATATGAGCTAATTGTTTCTCTTCTTCATATTCCATTTTCATAGTTGGTTTGTAATAGAACCATGTTCTTGATGTAAGATTAGGTACTACAATAGGTAGTAGAGCGTTAGCCTTACCATCTTGATATATAACATCAAAAATAGTGTCTACGCCTGGAGTTGAGCCCATTAATATAGATGTACCACCTGTAGGCATTGGACTTCTTACATAAGCATTTCTCATATGACCTTTAGCCAGCTCTTTTACTTCTGCCCATTCATCTAATGTTGTTTTATCTAATCGTCTATCAATCCATTCTCCAGTGTTCCATTGAGACCCTTCAAATACTTCATAAGAGCCTTTTTCTTTTCCTAGTTGTGCACTGGCTTTAATTGTATATAACATTATTTTCTCTTCTAATTTATCAACATAATCAATAGCTTTTTCTGAGTCCCACATAATGTTTTTGCTTGCTAATAATGCAGCGATACCTTGTGTTCCAGAGCCTATAGCTCTATATTTATTATTAGTAATTATAGCATCCGGAACTGTTAGTCTTTGTAATGATATCACATTATCTAAAGCTCTTACTTGAGTTTTAATGACTTCTTCTAATTCTTTGTCATCTTCTACATCAATATTATTTAACACTAACGCACTCAGATTACATGTTACCATATCCCCTGAATTATACTCAACTACAATATCTCCTTCCTCTGTAGAGATAGTTTGAGTAGTCATTTCTGATGCAGACATGTTCTGAGCGATCTCGGTGCAAAGATTAGAACTGTATATAATACCTGCGTGTTTATTTGGGTTATCTCTATTCACTGTATCACGATAAAACATAAACATTTTACCTTTTTCTAGCTGTTGTTTTAATATTTTTTTCATAATATCAATAGCTGGAATACGTTTTTTGGTAAGTTCTCCATTGTCTACACATTGGTAATATCTATAAGTCCAAGCATGGTCTTCTTTATTTGGAACTTCTTTATCTTTCAGCTTTTTCTTATCATAATAATCTTCCAAACTAAAGCCCATTATTTTTTTAATTTGATGAGGGTCAAATAAATACCAATCTCCTCGTTTGTTAACTTGTCTCATAAATTCATCTGGTACGGTTAGTCCAGGAAAAACATTGTAAGCTCTCATATTTTGGTCTCCGACTGGAGATTGTAAATCTAAAAACATTTCTAAATCTGCGTGCCAAATATCTATATAAACTGCACCTGCACCTGCCCTTTGACCGAGCTGATTAACTGACTCTAAAGTCTTATCTAATATTTTAATCCATGGGATAATACCACTGGAAGCTCCTACATTCTCTCTAATATCTGAACCGTTAGAGCGTATTTTGCCTAAATATGTCCCTAAACCAGCTCCCTGTTTAGAAAACTCTGCTACTGTACTAATACTATCAAATATGCTTGTTAAGCTATCTTCAAAAGTAATAACATGACAAGAGCTTAACGCCCCTTGAGGTGTCCCACTATTCATAAATGTAGGGGTTGCACTTGATATTTGCAATTTAGAGTATCTGTCATATAAATCGAAAGCATGTTTTAATCTATCTGATTGTTTTTCTACAGAAGATAAGTGTAAAGCCATTGTCATAAATCTTTCTTGTGGTAATTCTAAAATAGATTTATCTTTATCTGTTACTAAATATCTATCTTTTAATTGATTTACTCCTGCATAATCAAACAGTAAATCTCTTTCTGGTTTAATATAATCTCCTGCTTGTTTTAATTCTTCTTGAGTGTATTTCTCAAACAATATTTTATCATAAAGACCTTTCTCTGTCA
>NZ_DYYK01000064.1:0-8316 GCF_020741705.1 Bacteroides coprosuis | reverse complement strand
GAAGTATGAACGGCAAAGGCTTTGGCATTGAACAAAGCAAACTTGGAGAGCCTCAGCTATCTGTCTATATGGGCGATGGCTATAAGAGTGTAGGAGATTTTGTAGCTACATCTAAAACCTACAACCATTATATCTTCACCTATGATGGCAACGAACTACGTGCTTATACCAATGGCATTCCAACTGGGGTAACAGAAACAAGCGGTCTTATCAGTCTGCCTACCGAACTTAAAGCCCACTGGCTAGGTATTGGAGGAGATGCTAGTAGTGGTAATGTAGTAAGCAAACCACTTTCAGGAAGTATTGCCTACGTTCGTATTTATGAGCATTCTATCTGTAGAGATGAAGCCTACCATCTATACGACTTAATGCGTAGCCGCATCAATTTGGATAATATGCAAGAGTTTAATCAGCTACTCACCTTTGCCATCCCTCGGCGAATAGATGAGTCGGCCAAAGAAGAGCGAAAAGCTAGGTTAAATATCTTAATGAAAAAGGGTTGGCAACTTATGACCAATCACAATACCACTCAAAAAGAAATCAATGACTTCATTCACGAAGTAAAAATATCATTTTAAATAGACGTAACTATCTATTACACAAAGGCTCCTAATCAAGTATCTGCAGTACTGAATAGGAGCTTTTTCTTTTCGTACCTCTCCTACTCTCATCATCCTAGCAAGGTATGGATTAAGGGTTATAGCTCTTTCATTATCTTTCAGAGGAGCTCAAAAGAACAAATATCTATCTTTTTTAATAGAAAAATATTGAGGGAATAGCATGATAATCCCTTATTTTATTGTATTTTACAATTGAATCACATCTACAACACAACAGAGATATTCCAATAAGTTGAACTTTAAAAAGGGTTGATTATGAAAAATAAAAATCATATCATTCTATGGCTACAAAACGACACCAAAGACCAAGTAGGAACTATGACTTTTGATGGTAGGCCTCTCCCCAAAGGCTCAACAATTGTGTCTAAATGCTCTAGGCTAATTGCTCTGGGTATTCTGACAGGCAAGCCTCTCTACAGAGAAAAAGACTTGCAACTTTATCAAAACGAGAGTGGATATACCATCTGTGGAACTTATATTGATACCGATATAACCCATCGTAAACTTAGCTTTATGACTTATATCCATGATGTATATGATATCCACAAAGCCATTGATACTCTACGAAATGCTTCAGAAGATTTTGATAGAACTTTCCATGCTATGGATGCAGAGAAACTAAGTAAGTCGGTAGCCAATTACCACATTCGTATTGCCATAAAATACAGCGTGTTTAGTCAAATCATTGCCCTACTTCTTACCCTAGCCTGGACACATCATTCTAACAAAAAACAAGAGAGAAAAAGAATTGTGCAAGAAGAGGCAGATGCAAAAGATGATTTTTACTAAGAACCAACTGCCTTCCCGATAAGCAAACCCATCCACTCTCTATCTAAACAATAGAATTTCAAATTGAAATAAAATCCCCAAAAGTTTTAAACTAAACTCTTGGGGACTATCCATATCCCCCCTAAAAAGGGAATGGAGAAGTTATACAAATTATTTGAAAGCCTTATTTATAGATAGCGATCTAATAACGCCATATCTTGTAGTGGATCAAAGTCCAACTTTACCTCTGTATGGGCTGATGAATCAAAGCTATTGTTTTTTGCCTCATCGGGTTCTTTTTTGGAGAGCCAACAGTCATATCCTGTCATGCTCACACACGCTCCATGACGATTATAATGCAAGAATACCAAATATTGTCCATCTTTCAGCTCCTTAAAGAACAGTGGAGATTCAGAATTATACAGACCAGCCATATCTCCTACTTGTGCAAAATGATTCTTACGGAAGAAACGCAACATCGTTTCATGTATAAAATTAGCTCGATAGATGCTGTCAAACTTGAGTAAGTAGTCATGGCGATCTTTTATTCCATCCTGTTTGGGATGTAAACAATGCTCCATAAGCAAGTCTTTCCGAATGCAATCTGAGTCTTCAAAGTAATCCCAAACATCAATAATAAGAGCCTCATCTAGCAACTCCAATTCTTTGAGTTTGTCGAAGAGGTACTTCGTCATAGAATCTACACTCTCAGCATAAATTACCCCATCAACTTTTCTATACACTTCAAGTCTTCCTTCAATTTCGAGTAATCTAAAACCCGCATGATAGAAAAACTTATAAATACTCACCAAGTGTTGTTCTGTACATTGAACCTCTAAATCTATCCCTTGCAACGTGACATCAAAAAAATCTGTACGCACATGGATAGGATATTCTTTTTGATTTGTGTCTTCCATGAATTAGTCTATAGGTAAATGTCTATTGAGCAAATTGACAAGTACACTTATCAATCTTGCACTATTATCAAATATAGGGGAAAGATTTTACAATCACGTGAATATGAGCATATATTTTACATGCTTTGCAACCTAATAGAATCGATATCTGTACCTACTCACCCATTCTGATATTTATCAATCTTGAGTGTATCCATTTTTTTAACAGTTAATCGGCATATTTTCACTCACTCTTTAGCCCAAGGAGCAAGAATGAATAATTAGAAGAATCTAAAATTTCAATTCCGACCTAGATCACCATACTGCTCTTCAATTTCTTCAGACCACTCATCCCAATACCCTATTTCTTCTCGGTGTTCTAGTATTTCATCACGAGTAAACCACTCATCTAAGTCTTCATCGTAATAGAGGAGCTGCTTCGTATCCTCATCCCAACGGGTATTTTCTTCGCTTAAATCGGTTCGCATAATTCTATTGTTTTAAGGGTTCGCTACTCACCGACTTCACCTCGACATGTTCCAATAAATACTTACTAAAACATGCGGTTTATCCCACTTTTCAATATAGTTGAGTTTGATACATATACTGAAGAGGAAGGAAGTCTTCTTTGCAGAGCACATCTTCAGCTGGGGTGCTACGCACGTTATTGATATACTCTTCTGGATGAATTGAGGCAGCAAAGAAATCAGATTCAAGGATCTCACTTTGACCTGCCCCCATTCTGGTTTTTCAACAACCTTTTATTCATCTCATTCCGTGCTGCTTTAAGATAATTGAATCCTTTAAAGTAAGCAATTTATAGTGTATAAAAGTAGATTCTGGCATTGAAATCACACAAGAATACGACAGTTCCAAATGTAGATTGTAAGAAGAGTTATAGACTACATCCCTATAAAATAAAGATAGACGAAAAAGAGGTAGCAGAATTTTCTTCTACTACCCCCTACTTATAAAGACACAGAATTCAAAGCGATTCTAAATAGTTTTTAAGTATAATAAGCGATTGTAACACCCTACCTCAATTTTAGCATTCTCCTTTATTTAGTACTTAGATACTTAAACAACCCCAAATAAAACGACTTTAAAACCGCACTTCAATCCTAATGTTTAAGAGTATTCACCAAGTTGCTTGCCGAATCTTCCTGATCTTTACGCTCTACATGGCAAAAGTACATCTTGCCATTTTCATCACGCATATATAAACCATTCCCTTCGCAGTATTGATAAAACTCACAACTTTTGCAACACGCATTGTGTGACCACTTATCATCTCGAAACATTTTATACTCATTATTCCACACATCCATAAAATTGTCGGAATAGATATTTCCTTGTGAATATTTTGTTCGTAAAGCAGGGCAAGCCGATATCGTACCATCCACTAATATCGTACCCATATTGATCCCAGCCCTACAGAAAAAGAAGCTGTTTTGAATATCAAACTCGTAGTTGCCCAAAAATCCATCACAACCACAACTGACATTCATCTCTTCTAATTCACTCATCTCTCTCATAAAAGAAAAGAGCTTCTTGAATTCTTGATTATTAATGCCTGATTGATTGGGACCTTTTTGTTCTTTTCGAGGAAAAAGAGAGTGTAACCTCCAGTTTTTTACGCCAAGTTTCAGCAACAAATCTTTCAAGTGACACAAATCCTCATAGCCCTGATTAGACACACAGGTAGATACTTTCAACTTAACATCTTCTTCGTGTGCTAGTAATTCTATGGCTTTTACAGCATGCTCAAAGCTATGCTCATTGCCCCTCAGTTTATTATGTGCATCTTCAACTCCATCCAGATTCACGGTTATAAAACTCATACCGGAACGCATAAGCTGTGTAAGCCTCTGTTTTTCTAAGATAAGTGCATTGGTGATAATTCCCCACTTGAATCCTCGCTTAGATAGCTCCCTTCCACACTCTTCCAAATCAGTACGCAATAGAGGTTCGCCACCCGTCAAAACAACCCTTGTTTCCTGGGGATCTATTTGAGGAGCTATTTCATCAAAGGCTTTTAGAAAGTCGTACAAGGGCATATCTGTCAGCATTGTATCTTTTCTACAAGAGCCATTCCCGCAAAAGCTACAAGACAAATTGCATCGCACCGTACACTCCCACATTAAATACTTTAGCTTATGTTCTGTAGTAATTTGTCGTTTCTTAAACTGAAACAACCGTAAGCCGATTCTTTTACGCAGTGACAATTTCCTCTCTTTCATATATCTATAATAGTGTGTCAGACATGGGTCTGAACCACACATTATCTTTTTTATGGCTAAACAGCCATTTATAAAAAATATCTTTCCCTTTCTTTAAGGTAGTACTCCTAAGAGTCTAAAGCAGCAAGGTTCCTCGACTGTATGGATGGTCTATACAAAATCTTTAAATAAACTATTTTGTCTTATCCTTTCTCAGGCAAATACTAAAAACACCTTAAACGTCGCCTTTGGATATTTCAATGCTGTTACAAAAACCTTAAGGTTTATTAAAAATAGATATTTTATTCGAGAAGTTCAAACATTCAGTCCTATATTATTTCTAAACAATACTCTATTTCTTAGCAAATATCAATTAATCAATTAGATATCAATCTAAAAATATTCTAATAACTGATTTCATAAATTCCAAATCACCCTCAATAGATCTACTTCATTTTAGGAAATTCAGATCAAAACAGGGGTACTCATACTTTTACATTTACTAATAATTCCTATTTTTTATAGATTGTGCTATTGAGACTCTATCTTTTGTCGAAATATCCTCTTACAGAGGTTTTTCCTAATTGTCTTCTTTTTTCGTTGTATCTCGACTATTTATCCTCTCTAGAAAAACGGAATACTCACCACCAGAAAGTAGCTCATCCTAGGCATATCGATTACTTTTTGCAAAAAGAAGGGTAACTACTTTTTAGCAATTACCCTTTCCCTTATATTCTGATTAAAATGTTTCTTTATTTCGCTTTACGAAAAGATTTAGGAGTCTTCGTTTGAACATTTGGTTTGCCTTTATACCTCACGATACCTCCTCCTTTTACCACTCCACCTAAATTATTCTCGGCTGTGCAGAAAATGTTTCCCGAACCAGATATCTTCGTATTTACATTTTTTGCCATCATCTCTAAACCTTCAATTTTACCCGATCCTATTATAGAGTAGATTACATCTTTCGTTGTTCCTGCTAATTTTATCAAACCTGAGCCTGATACCTGCACTTCTAAAGAGGTGGTTTCAGCTTTTTCAACTTTCACATCTCCTACTCCAATCACATCCAACTTCATTTTATCACTGATGAGGTCGGCAGCTTCGATATTTCCAGAACCCGATACGCTTAGTGAAATAGGCTTCACGCTCTTTATTGTATTCCTAATTTGGATTTCACCAGATCCAAACACACTAAAGTGGTGTACAAAGGGTGCTGTTACGTAAATTTTCACATCCGAATCACTATTGAGCAAGGCAATATCACGGTTGTTTACCTTTATGACAAAGGTGTCTCCATCTACATAAGTTTCAATACGATCTAGCTCTTCTTCTGGTCCGACAATCTTAATACTTTGCATCTCATCCGATTGCTCAAAATAAAGTTCGGGGGAGCCCATAAGTTTAATTCGAGTAAACTCGGGCAAGCCCACTTCTTTTTCTATCGTTTGAGCTATACCAGGAATTCCTACTAAGATAAGTAAGGTGAATATTAAGACTTTTAGTTTTTTCATATATCTTCTATTTTCGTTTGTTCTCATTGTATTACACAAGGTAATCTTTTTTTATTTATTATTCCCTTTTCCAAATTGAAAAGGCTCTCTAGGAGAGAATCTCAACGATTCGTCAACTCGGTTTCTTTGTTCCTTTTCAGACTAGAGTCAAAGATTAATTGCAAGAAAAAGCCTCACATCTTCTTTTCAAGGGTGAGGCTAGCCTAGTATTGCTATGCTTTATCTCTGTTTCACTTTAATCTAAGCGTGGTAAAGCATACGCATCTCCTATTTTTTATCTATATATAAGATAACATAAGTTCTATCATTTCCCAAGGAATCTGCTTAAGAACCCTTGTTTACGGGTTTTCAAAAGATGATTGCTTGCCAGATACTTACTTAGGAGGATCTAAATGACTCTTTTACCTCGGGTAAACGCCATAACGAAAATCACTTACTTATTTCTTTAGAAGGATAGGAGTCAATCTGCTTGGGTATTCTTATTCAAAGATCCTTATTCATCATACAAGGATCTATCCGATTGCTTTCTAACGGCTTCATCTCTATTCTCATGGTCCAAGGCTGTATTCACAGCGTGTGAATGATCTGTTTTGTCATTTGAATAGTCACTAATCGCTTTAACATTCCCCTCACATTTTAGTACAGGGATATATCCCTTACCTGGTCTATCCAAGATAGGCATTTGATAAGAGGATACTGTCCAAGCCCTCTCTTTGATTGATTTTTGCTTAGTAACTAAGGTAGGGCTCGTCTTCGTATCTTCTTCTGAATGAACTGCCCTTTGTGCTTTTGCGGTTTGGGGGTATAACCCAAATAGCAAGAGTGCAAGTGCACCCTCTAATATAAAACGTTTCATCGTAATCTTCTTTTAAAGTGTTTATGTATATTATATCTAAAGTATAGATCTGTTTTATTTATCTATGTAACAGTCTATTCATTCCTAGTTCGATATGGGTATGGATAAGTTTCTAACTAGGTTGAAATACACACACCTCATTGAAGAGTTTTCCTTTATGACACCAGCTGTGCCACTCTTATTCATTAAATATAGCTTCATTTTTTGTAGATTTATTTTGACAATACAGCAAGTTTTATTGAATTAATTGCATATTATTTGAAAGAATTATTTTTTACACTTTTGGGGATTACTGTTGGTCTTTAGAACAATACTAAGTAAATATAGACTCTATACTGCTTGTATGGGTCTTTATCTCTATATTATTCTCTAAACTTATTCTTTTATACTTCTATAAATATTGACAGATATTAAAAACCAAAAGGCATACTTCTAACCCTATTTTTTTACTCTTCTTACTTTAGTCTAAAAAGTAAAATGGACTGATCATCCCCTCTTACTTTTTCAAAGAAAACCATAGAGGCCTACTATTTTGAAACCTTTTTGTTGACTCTCTTATCTTAAGTTCTACATAATATTAGGAAAGAGACCTGTAACTATCATTCATTCTAATTTTATATTCAGATCAATGATAACTACAGGTCTCAGTGTCAAATTGTCCATGAAGTCAAAGAACTAAGAGAGAACCAAGGGCTCATCGCTCGGAAGGTTCTCACGAATGAATTAGGAATATAAAGTGGCATTTACTTTTCTTATTCCATTTTAGTTCATTACTACATTATGTAGTGGTGTTTGCTGATTGAGTTATAGAATCAGCATGCTCATCAGGACAAATAGAAATAGTTTTTTCATATTCTAAGGTATTAGGTTGGTTTATTTGTTTCTTATTTTACGGATCAAATATAGGTAATCCTTTTCTCTTTTTCTAGCTTTTTTGCCCGTCGAACGCACTGCTTTTCAAAACAGTTTTATCTTTAATAAGTGGATGGGGTTCTTGATGGATTTCTTAATGAGTGGATGAATTTTTTGATGCCCTCTTGATGCGTGGATGATACCTTCGCAACATTTCAAGCCTTTGTTTTTTCTTGATGCGTGGATGCCTTCTTCGCAACATTTCAAGCCTTTGTTCTTTAGAGTGTTGGTGATACTTTATTCTTTCGTTAGTTTGAGAATGTACTTCTTTTCTTCTTGATAAGAAAAAAGTACAAAAAAAGAATCAAGACTACGTCGTTACCTGCGGTATGTACTTGCAGACCTTTACAATACTGATGTTATTCTCCTCATTACTAATCTATTTCTTGATATGTGGATGCTACCTTCGCAACATTTCAAGCCTTTGTTCTTTAGAGTGTTGGCGAGATTTTATTCTTTCGTTAGTTTGAGAATGTACTTCTTTTCTTCTTGATAAGAAAAAAGTACAAAAAAAGAATCAAGACTACGTCG
>NZ_DYYK01000063.1:0-4711 GCF_020741705.1 Bacteroides coprosuis | reverse complement strand
AGCTTCTAAAAGGCTTTTTGTATCCAAAGTAGTTGATAAAGAAATCGAGAGAGTTAAAGGGATGTTGAAAAATCCTAAACTAGCTTGGATGTTCGAAAACTGCTTCCCCAATACTCTAGATACTACAGTTTATTTTGATAAAAAGAATGGCAAACCCGATACAAGCGTCTATACAGGTGATATTCATGCTATGTGGTTAAGAGATTCTGGTGCGCAGGTTTGGCCTTATATTCACTATGCTGATAAAGATGCCAATCTTAAAGAAATGCTAAAGGGAGTCATATTGAGACAGTTTAGCTCTATCAATCTAGATCCTTATGCTAATGCCTTCTATACGGATACGAATCATGTAGGAGATTGGGCGAGTGATGGCACCGATATGAAACCAGGTGTTCACGAACGTAAATGGGAGATAGACTCTCTTTGTTACCCCATCCGCTTAGCTTATGAATACTGGAAAGTAACAGGCGATGATAGCATTTGGGGTGAAGAGTGGATGCAGACAATAGCCAATGTGTTGAAGACTTTTAAAGAACAACAGAGAAAAGAAAATGATGGTCCGTATATGTTCTTAAGAGTAACAGATAGAGCTCTTGATACTTTAAACAACGCTGGTAAAGGTGCTCCTGTAAATCCTGTGGGCTTAATTGTGTCTAGTTTCCGCCCATCAGACGATTCTACTACACTTCAATTCCTTGTTCCATCCAACTTTTTTGCTGTAACTTCTCTTCGTAAGGCAGCAGAGGTATTGACTCAGGTGAATAAGGATAGCAAATTGGCTCAAGAATGTACAGAGTTAGCAGCAGAAGTTTCTACTGCTCTTCAAAAATATGCAACCTACAATCACCCTAAATATGGTACAATCTATGCTTTTGAAGTAGATGGTTTTGGCAATCACATGTTGATGGATGATGCTAATGTGCCTAGTTTGTTGGCTATGCCTTATTTAGGAGATGTAGATGTAAATGATCCTATCTACCAAAATACTCGTCGCTTTGTATGGAGTGAAGATAATCCTTACTTCTTTAGAGGAACTAAGGGCGAAGGTATTGGTGGTCCACACATTGGTTACGATATGGCTTGGCCTATGAGTATTATGATGAAAGCCTTTACTAGTCAAGATGATGCCGAAATAAAATGGTGTATCGAGTTATTGCTGAATACCGATGCTGGTACAGGTTTTATGCACGAATCTTTCAATGTAAACGATCCAAATAAGTTTACAAGAGATTGGTTTGCATGGCAAAATACACTCTTCGGAGAGTTGATCTTGAAATTGGTTGATGGTGGTAAGTTGGACTTACTCAATTCAATAACAGTGCAATAAAATCAAAGTATAGATATAAAACTTAAGCAGGCATCTCTAAAAGGGGATGCCTGCTTTGTTTTATTATATAGGATATTGAGTTCTCTCAACGAGAGAACCTGCTTTACGACAAATCATGAATGCGTTGATCTAGCAAGTTGGATAATCGTTCAAAGTCCATGATATTCAACAAGGATTCCTCAATCAGATAAATCTCTTTCATCAGATTCTTGAACTCTGGAGTGGGAGAAGAAGTTGAGTTTTTCATCTCTTCAATCTTCTGTCTGCAAAGTTGTAGCCCAAAAAGAGAGATGAAGTCAAACTCTTGCAAGGACTCAAAGTCTTTTACTTGAGGCTTATATTCTGCTCTTAGTTTCTTAAGTTCCTTGGCATGCTTCACAACGTTATCTGTTGTAAAATTATCACTTTGAATAAAATGTTTCAAATCACGAAAAGCTGCTTTTGATAAATTTCTGGTGTGCGTCATATTTCTGAATAAGATTAGGTTAATGTACACTTCTGATATATTAATCAATATACATATAACAAAAAGAAAGTCTATTGGTTTAATAATAATCTTACTGATCTACTTTAGTCTTCGGTGATAGCACATAGAAACCCTACTTTGATAAAAAGATTCTTCGGTTTGGAGAATAACCCTAACTGGTATAGGGAATCTCCCATGATGGAATAGGGGGTGTGCGTACTGTAGATGTTGAAATAAATGTACATTTAGAGTAATTAAAACATCAATACTATGAAACAGATTATAATAAGTATGCTTTTGGTTACTGTGCTACTCACATCTTGTTCGAGCCTCTTCTATACAGCCGATTATGACATTAAAAAAGTCCAACTGGGTATGGCAAAGCGAGATATTCTTAAAGTTATGGGAAATGATTATGAAATGATTTATATGTCGAAAGGATCAGACAATGTATTTGTTGAAGTGATGGGGTATAGAACTTATGTGAATGGAGGAATATATAAGCTGTATCTCGAAGATAATGAGCTAGTTCAAATTGAAAAAGAGTGGCTCGACCTTCACAACTGTCATCACTCGACGAATACTTCAGATTCAAATGATTCATCTACTAACTGATTAGGGTAAAGCAGAAACTATTTTTAGGACTATCTATGGAAAGATGGGCGAGAAAGAAAGTGAAGTTTTGGACACAAAACACGAGTCCATGCCTTCCTCTTTTCTGAAGGCAAGTAAGTTGTCAATTCGTCTAAAAAACAAAAAAGGGTTTAACTCTATCCTTAATTGAAGATAGGGTTAAACCCAATTTTTAATTCCTTTGTATTTAATTTTAGGTAGTGAGGTTCTAACAGGACTACTGAGGAAAATCTCCATCAGCATAAACTTCATAAGTCCAGTTGTGCCAATAGATAATTTCTTTATTCTCTTCAGCGACGTCCTTTTTAGTGTACCAATCTCCGTCAATAAAATACTCTATTTCTCCGTTCTTGTTTTCACGTGTATCGGAGTAGTTTCTTCCTAGTATTTTTCCCATAGCATCGATTTAATAGGTTGATTTTAATTGATGTTCTAATAAAATACAGAATTGCTATATCATCTCTATAGCAATGTGTGTAAGGCAAAAGTGATAAAAAATATTGAATATATTAAATCCTACTCGAACGAATAAGTGTATTTATGTTATATAACAGCTAATTTATGCTAAAAACGACTACCAACGGCTTCAAAAGTGATAAAGTGTTAGTATTTAGAGGGTTTATAGGGTGTTGTGTAGCATATTGCTTGAATATGTATTCTTTTTATGACTATTTGATAAAAGAACTATCTTTACATATCTATATGTAAACTATGGTGTGCTATTACTACAAAAATGTCTTTTATTTATATTTATAGCTCTCAAATAGAACTTAATGAAATTTGATGTGTTAGTAGTAGTAAATTGAGCAATTACTCCACAAGGAGATGATTTATTTTAAGCTCAAAAACCTTTTCTTAGTTGGTGAATCCACCATTTTATATCTATCTAAAGGCGATATCTATAAAAGTCAGTAAAAATGAAAAAGAAAGTATTAGTTCTTGGTGCTGCTGGTGCTATTGCCCAACATGCCATTGAGTTTTTGAAAGACAAAAAAGACATTGAATTGACATTATTTGCTAGAAATGCCAAAAGATTAACAAAGTATGAATCTGTAGCCCACATCATAGAGGGAGATGTATTGAATGAATCTCAACTTGATGCTGCCGTAAAGGGAAAAGACATAGTATATGCAAATCTTGCAGGAAAGGTGATTGATATGGCAAAACTCATCGTAAAGGTGATGAATCAGAACAATGTGAAACGACTTATCTTTATCTCCTCTATCGGGATATACGATGAAGTTCCTGGAGCATTTGGTAAATGGAATAATGAAACATTAGGTAATTATTTGGTAGAATACCGTAAAGCTGCCGATGTGATTGAAGCCTCTACACTCGATTATACCGTAGTTCGCCCCGCATGGCTTACCAATAAAGATGAAGTGGAGTACGAACTAACCCATAAGGGTGAATCTTTTAAAGGTACAGAGGTTTCCCGAAAAAGTATAGGAGCCTACGTAGCCGATCTTGTAGAACATCCTCAAAAAGATGTGAGAGATAGCATCGGTGTAAATAAACCCAATACCGACGGCAACAAACCAGCTTTTATGTAAAAGATATTATCATCTTGACACCGATAAGAGGATACGATGACACCGACATGTAATCGTCATGTCGGTGTCAAAGTATAAAAACCCTTTTCAAAATAGAATGGGTTTTCAAGAGATTTAATTTTTTTGATTAAAAATCATAGCACAAAAGGAGAGTGTCTTAATTAAAGATGCTCTCCTTTTGTGCTTTATTGGACTAGCTCTAAAATTAAATTATCGTGATTGATGTTTAATGTTGTTCTTCTTTTTTCTTATATTTAAGGACCTTAAAATTTAATAGAAATGGACACAAATAAATGCATTAAAACGCCTAAACAAGCGTTGAACCCTGCATACCTTAAAATAAGACCTGAACGTAAAGAGATAGAGCTTTTTAAAAAAGAATTTACTATTCTTCTTGATCGACTTAAAGCTAACCCTAAAGAGACAGAAGAATTTCATAAGAACTTGGTGATTGATTTTTTAGATTCCACCTATTATAAAGATAAGTTTTATATCAATACGTTGGAACGCAATGACTTAGTTGTTCATAATTCAAATAAATCAACCTCATCTGTAGGAGTTTTGATTGAAGCAAAAAGTCCTACTAATAAAGCTGAAATGGTAAGTGAGGGAAATTTTAATGTAAAATCCTTTCAAGAACTTGTTCTTTATTATTTAAGGGAAAGGAAGACAAATAAAAATTTTGAATTAAGATACTTGATTATTACTAATATTTATGAATGGTATGTTTTT
>NZ_DYYK01000062.1:0-28670 GCF_020741705.1 Bacteroides coprosuis | reverse complement strand
ACACAGATATGACAACGATCTTCGCCCATAGCTTGCTGGAGTTGGACATCTGTACGTTGTTCAAAAATAGGGAAACTCTCTCTAAATATTTTTAGAAAAGCGTTGTAATAAACGTCTTGTGTAGTCTTAATTCTTATCCATTCCATAACCTTCTTTTTTAGAGTTTCACAAAATAGAAAATCATTAAGAAGATTCCAATTTTGAGTTTCGTTCTTTTGAATAAAATAAAGAGAGTGTCGCCTATGCGACAGATTATCTTTATAGAATAATCTTTCTTTGCTATTAAATTAAAGTAACGAAGAATTATTTAAACTATATGACATTATGAAGATAACTAAAAATACTCCCGTTGGTGAGATTGTTGCTCAAGACATCCATAAAGCAAAAGTACTTAACCAGTTTCATATTGATTTTTGTTGTGGAGGAGATAAAAGTTTGGGAGAAGCTTGCCATGCTTTAAATATCTCCATAGAAGACGTAAAATCAGCGCTAGAGCAATCTGATATTGCTCATGAAAGTGCAGCTTTGCAGTTTGACAACTGGAGGCTAGATTTATTAATTGATTACATCGTAAAATACCACCATCACTATATTCGCACACAAGGTATTGAAACCTATAAGTTGCTAGAAAAAGTGTGCAAAGCTCATGGAGAAAAGAATCCCAACTTGTTCAAGGTCCAAAAACACTTCTACGAATCTTTAACTGATTTGCACCAGCACCTTGATAAAGAGGAAATTGTACTCTTCCCTTTTATTCAAGAATTACTTAGTACCGAAAAGAATCATCAATCCCTACCCGATTTTCATTGTGGAAGCATAGAAAATCCTATTTCAGTAATGATCCATGAACACGATGGTGAAGGCGAAAGATTTAGGTTGATTTCCCAACTGACACAAGCTTACACTGCTCCTGATTACGCATGTGAATCTTATCAATTAGTTTTAAACCTGTTACAAGAGTTTGAAGAAAATCTACATATTCATATTCATGTAGAGAATAATATTCTGTTTCCGAAAGCCATCAAGCTACAGCATAAGCTAGCCCAGCTATAAGGCTTTTAGTTTGTTTTCGTTCTTAAAAAGGCAACTTTACGAATTGGCTAGTACAAGTTGCCTTTATAAATTAATGTATATCTATTCAGTCTACCCCCCCCTATCTGCTCTATCGGTGTCAGAACAAGGTTTTAACCTAGTCAAAACTTCACGATGACTAGGTCATGTCATCATCATGTCGGTGTCATAATAATTTGCCTCTCTAGTAGCCCTACAAGTAATGTATAAATACACATATCCAAATTATAAATATACCACAAGTGTATATTTGATAAAAAAGACCTATCCAACCGAAGTCAGATAGGTCCATCACCTAACATTTATTCATAGAATTTAAAAACATCTATCTTAATTCTAGTATTACTACATCTTTACCCTCTAGGGTAAGTGCTCTTTGAGTCAGATCAAACGTCTTACCCGAAATTACATCTTTACCCATCTGCACAGCATCCAAAACCTCAGCATATTGCTGTAAGTCAATCTCTTTCTTCTCTTTACTACCATTTAGAATGACGAGTATTGAGTTATCTTCATAAGATCTTTTATACACATACACTTGGTCGGTAGGAGAAAAATGTTTTAAACTACCCTTTGAAACGACCTTATTCCCTTTACGCCAATTGAGAAGTTTCTTTGTATAATCGAATACTCTTTGCTGAGCCTCTGTTCTACCAGATGACTGAAAAGCATTGACGGAATCATCTGCCCAACCACCTGGGAAGTCTTTGCGCAACGCACCATCACCATTGTCTTTATTACCATACATCAAGATTTCTGTACCATAATACAGCTCGGGAATACCCCGTGTTGTAAGTAAGAATGCCAACGCTTGTTTGTAACGATTAAAATCTTTGGTTTGCTCTTCAGTAGCATAAAAGCGTGTCATATCGTGGTTATCAAAGAATATAAGCAGATTATTGGGGTTGGCATACACCCTATCTTCTGCTAAGTATTCATAGAACTTAGACAAACCTTGACTCCAAGTAGATGTTTCCTCATCAAAGGCAGAGTTGAGCAGATAAGCCATAGGAAAATCCATCACTACGGGAAGATGCGAGTTTTTAGGATAAGCCAATTTACTATTTTCTTGCCAATACGAGATTGCCACATTGGTATTTAGCCAAGTTTCACCTACAATACTAAAATCGGGATACTCCTCACGTACCTCTTTGCACCAATTCGACATAAAATCGAAGTCGGCATAAGGATGAGTATCTTGACGGATTCCATCAATACCCGCATACTCTATCCACCAAATGCTATTCTGAGTTAAGTATTTCGCAACATGACGATTCCGTTGATTTAAATCGGGCATCACCTCAACAAACCAACCATCTACAGCAGCTTCAAAATCATAGGTAGAGGTATAAGGATCAAACTGAGGGATTGTTTTATAAGAAGTTTGAGTGAAATTTTCTTGAAAGTTGAACCAATCATGAGCTGGTTTATCTGTAAAGAAAATATGTTCACTTCCACAATGATTAAAAATCATATCCATCACCACTTTCAACCCCTTCTGATGAGATTCATCTACTAAAGCAACAAACTCTTCATTGCTACCAAAGCGTTTATCCACTTCATAGTAATTGGTTATGGCATAACCATGGTACGAACCACCAGTCATATCATTTTCTTGAACAGGATTGAGCCAAATAGCAGTAACACCCAAGTCGGCTATATAATCAAGGTGATTGCGAATACCTTGAATATCTCCACCATGGCGAGCACTCGGATTAGCTCTATCTACCTTTTCCTCACGCATTCCTTTTACCACATCATTACTAGGGTTACCATTAGCAAAACGATCGGGCATGATAAGGTATAACACATCTTCAGAGGTGAAACCTTGAGCTTTTAATTCATTATTCCTAGCTTTTAACTCATAGGGAATTGATTTCTTTTCTTTCCCTTTTCTTAGTTCTATCGTAAACTTCTCGGGTTCAGCCTTACTTACATCCAAGTATAAAATCAGATAGTTGGGATTTTCTAAGTTGACAATCTCATCTATTTTTATTTTATCAGAAGATAGAGTAACCTGCGAACCTGCTAAATTCTCGCCATGCAGCATCACTTGTAAAGAAGTATTCTTCATACCCACCCACCAAGAAGAAGGATGAACTAGATCTACCTCCATAGAGAAAGCAGAAAAAGAACTCATGATACATGCAAGTATAAATAGTTGTATTTTCCTTAACATAGTTGTGTTTCTTTTAAAATAAAGCCCCCCGAGAGCATCAATCCAATTTGAGCAGACAGGGGGCTAAAATTACTTTAATGCCAACAGTTTATTATCTTTCGACAATACTAATCGCATAACCTCCTGCAGGAGCTAGTTGTTGTTTTAATTTAGATTTAGAAGTTACCTTCATCTTCTTAATCACATAAGCCTGAGGATTAGTTTTATAATGAGCATCTTTTGCATCTGCATAAATAGTTGCTTCATATTTTTTACCAGGTTCAAGGAAGTCGAAAGAGATATTAGATAGATGTCCTTTCTCGCCACAAACACTACCTACAAACCAACGGTTACCACCTTTTTCTTTACGAGCAACAGTTACATATTCTCCTGGTTCTGCTTCTAAGTATTTACTCTCGTCCCAATCGATAGCTACATCTTTGATGAATTGGAAGGCATCAGCAAATGTTTCATAGCTTTCTGGTAAATCGGCAGCCATTTGTAACGGACTATACATCGTTACATATAATGCTAACTGATTCGCTAATGTAGAGTTTACATGAGAGTTGTTATCTGGATTGTAATGAGCTATATCCATATAGAAGATACCTGGAGTATAATCCATCGGTCCACCAATCTGACGAGTAAACGGTAAGATAGTTACATGATTGGGATTATTTCCACCAAAAGATTGGTATTCTGTACCACGAGCAGATTCATTTCCAATCAAGTTTGGATAAGTACGGCATACTCCTGTAGGGCGAACAGCTTCGTGAGCATTCACCATAATCTTATACTCAGCAGCTTTTTCAATAGCATATTGGTAATGGTTTACTATAGATTGGCTATAGTGATGCTCTCCTCTAGGGATGATATTTCCTACATAGCCACTCTTTACAGAGTTATACCCATTGTCCACCATAAATTGATACGCTTTATCCATATGACGTTCGTAGTTCTGAGTTGAACCCGAAGTTTCGTGATGCATCATCATCTTAATACCTTTCGATTTGGCATAGTTGTGAATTTCTTCAACATCAAAATCGGGATAAGGAGAAACAAAGTCGAATACATAATCTTTTGAACGAGCAAACCAATCTTCCCAACCTTGGTTCCAGCCTTCTACAAGTAGAGCATCAAAACCATGATTTGAAGCAAAGTCGATATATCTTTTCACATTGGCTGTATTGGCAGCATGCTTACCATTGGGTTTAGTCTTGGTATAATCAGTTACGCCCAAGTGAACGCTTAGAAGATCATCGGTATATGCCCAAGAGCTCATTCCTGTAATCATCTCCCACCATACGCCCATATATTTTACGGGTTTAATCCAAGAAGTATCTTCAATCTTACAAGGATCATTCAAGTTCAAGGTCATATCCGAAGCCAAAATATCACGAGCATCATTACTTACAATCACTGTTCTCCAAGGTGTATTTGCAGGAGCTTGAATATATCCTTTATCCCCAATAGCATCGGGAGTAAGGTGTGATGTAAATACGAAGTTCTTATCATCTAAATCTAAGTGCATACAAGAGTAATTAATCAATGCAGCCTCATGAAGATTGATGTAAATTCCATCGGCACTCTTCATCATCAACGCAGTTTGCACACCTGTAGGTGAAAATGGAGTTTGAGAAGTATTGGGAGTAATAGCCTGAGACATCAAACCTCTTATTTCAGAAAGTTTTGAGGTGGTATAATCATATTCTTGTGTATCATAATCTCCGGGAATCCAGTAAGCCTTATGATCTCCATGCATAGCAAATTGAGTCTTTTCTTCTTTGATCACAAAGTAAACCAAGTCTTTTTGTTCTGGGAATTCATATCTAAATCCTAACCCATCATCAAATAGACGGAAACGAATCATAAGATTACGATTGGTATTGGATTGATTTAAAGTAACCAGCAACTCATTATAGTGATTTCTGATAGAACTAGATTCACCCCATACAGGCGACCAAGTTTCATCAAAAGTAGAGTTCTCTGATTTTATGATTTTAAAACCATCGTAGAAATTGGCAAGTAAATCATTCTTTTTAGAATCAGATTCAGGAGAAAAATCATCAAAAGATGCTGGAGCTCCATCAATATTGCGTTTTAGTTCAAATCCAAGTGTACTTGGTTTTACTACTTGCGTACCTTTATAATCTAATGTATAAGTAGGTGCACCTTTATCACTGACAGTAAACTGGAGTGTAAATTCTCCGTTGGGCGATTTTAAGTTTTGTGCAGAAATGCCTCCTATAGCTATTAAAGCACAAACTAAAGTCCATAATCGTTTCATAGGTTATCTTAATTTAATTAATTGGTTTTATCCTTGTACTATTTCTTTATTTTTGAATCCATATTTTGTATTCTCCCGGCAATAACTTTACGGTAACTTGAGAAGAAGTAGTTACAACCTCATTGCTAAAGTAATCCGTCCAATTGCCTGCCTCGTCTAAATCTAATGTTACAGAATGTTCTTTCACATCAAAATTGGATACCGCACATACATTCCCTTGTGCATGCTTTAGAAGAATCTTTTTAATGAATCCCTCTCCTGCATCTATGGTATAGTCTTTAGTAGTAAAAGCAGGAATCTCTTTTCGCATCTGAATAAAATCGGCATACCTATCATAAAGATGACGACGAGCTGGTTCTTCCATATATTCCCAATGCGGAGGTTTGGGAGCTAAACGATCATCGTTTAATTCAATATCGTAGCCTCTTTCTCCAAATTGCCAAATCATCTTTGGACCAGGAACAGTGAAGTAAAAAGCAGCAGCAGCCTCAACTCGGTCTAATGCTGTTTCTAAATTCTTAACGCTATAATCTCCTTCTTCTTTACCGTATGCTAAGTTCTTAAACATAAGGCGTTCTTCATCATGACTTTCCATATAAGCCACCAGCTGTGGAGTTGAAAAGCCCCTTTGAGTATAAGAAGTTCCATTTAAATCGTTTTGATCATAGCCCATAGTAGTTTGATTGTAAGGAGGGTTCATATTTCCCCACAAGTAGATACCAAGTTCTGCTAATTCTTTTTCTTCAGCATTATCTGTCAAATGTTCAAAGATTACAACGGCATCTTTTTTACGTTTCCATATCTCATCTGCCATACGACTTAAGATGCGAATACGTGCTCCATCATAAGCCCAACCATCACCAGGAGTATTGGTAAAGCCCTTGGTAAAGTCGAAGCGGAAGCCATCTACTTTGTATTCGCTCATCCAATAAGAGCATACACTATCCACAAAAGCTTGGGTAACTTCGCTTTCATGATTAAAATCTTGTCCCCAATGGTATTCGGGATTAGGAGATTTTACGTTAAACCATGGATTAGTAGGATTGATATTTCCGTTATCATCCTTTGCTAATTTCACCAAAGCACATTGATCAAAAGCATGATTCAGAACCATATCCATAATCACAGCTATACCTTTGGAGTGACATTCATCTATAAAGTCTTTATAGGCTTTGGGTGTGCCATAAGCTTTGTCGGTAGCAAAATAGTAAGAAGGGTTATATCCCCAACTGTCATTTCCTTCAAATTCATTAAAAGGCATCAGTTGGATTGCATCAACCCCTAGAGTTTTCAGGTAATCGAGTTTCTGCTGTACAGCCTGAATGCTTCTTTTTTCGGTAAAATCACGAATCAGTAATTCATAAATTACCATATTCTGAGGATTCTTCACCTTAAAAGTTGGCACTTTCCAGTTGTAATCATCTTGCTGAGTTGATACCAGCATTGCCAATTCATTCTTAGCTCCTGCTGGATACTCCACTAAATTGGGATAGATAGATGAATCTATGTATTTATCATTGGGATCTAGAATAGTAGTTGCATAGGGATCAGCAATACGTATTTTTCCATCTATGAGGTACTGACAAGCATATTGCTGTGCAGAGTCAAAACCTGATAAATGAATATAAAAGCGATCTCCTTCTTTATGAAGAGTAAAAGCATTATCGGCTTTCCAATCATTGAAATCTCCTACTAGCTTTACCTCTGTTCTTTGAGGTGCATAAAGTACAAAAGCTAATGTTTCATCATTTATTCTAGTAATACCATCTCTTAGTTCACCGAGTTTGCCATCCACCTCGTAAATACCACTAGGCTTTGGTTTATGTCCTAACCAAGGATTTTTGTCTTTGTCATTATTACAAGAGATAAGTAATAATGGGAGAATAGATATGAATAGTAATAATCTGTTTTTCATACGTATCTTTTATTTAAAGCAAGCTAGGCAGAAACCTGCCTAGCTTATCTATTATTAATTATTGCACAGAACCTGTATCATTAGAGAAATCTAGGGTAACCTTTTGATTGGCAAGTACAGGAACGTTTTCAAAATCACCTCCATTACCTCGATATTCTATAATGCCATCACGCACAATTAATTCCATTTTCCACCAGTCTATACCTTCAGCATAGGTATTAGTAACATAGATACGTAAGTTACCATCAGCTTTGGTAGTTGCACTCATAGTAGCACCTTCAACAGCGAAAGGATTTTTACCTTGATCCCAGCCACCAAAAGCATCACCCATACCATGCACTTGAGGCACTTCGATACTGATTAAGTCGTTGACCATATCAATGAAGATCATGTAAAGACCGTCTTCTGCTACAACAGCATTACCATCTTTCACTTCAAAACCATGAGATGTACCTAAGTTAGAGAAGTCTCCATCCCAATCAAGTTTTGAGTTCCATTTGAATGGAGAACCTGCTTTGATGTGTTTGATAGTCCAGAACTTACCTTCTTGACCATTTACGGGTATCATTTCAACGATACCATCGCTAGCCCAATCCCAGCTGCCAAATGCATCACCAATCATATATAGATTTTCAGGAAAAGCTGGATCTTCTTTTACTGTTACTTGATTGGTAACTACCTCTGAAGTAAACACATGATCAAGACTCATTACCTGAGAGACAACTCTCCAGTTCAAATTAACAGCATCGCCCAACTGAGCATCAGCTTTCAGTTCATTAATCTTTGCTAGTAAGTCTGTACCTATAGCAGTATACGATAATTCTTTTGTAGTTACTAGATCTATTACTTGAGTAAACTCTGTATCTAGAGCCATTTGCACGATATAGGTTACTGCTGTTGGAGTTTGACCACCAAAATCAGCAGCACTCCATGTAATCGTAGTTTTAGCAGATGCATTCAGTGTGATATCACCTAGATCAATGAATTCAGCAGGGGTAATCTTATCAGGATTAAGTGCTTCTCCTTCTTCGATAGAGTAATTCAAATTATTATCATCATTAATGTTTACTCTGATTGCATAAACACCAGCCTCAACAGCAATGCCTTTATTTCCAGCAGCCAACTGACCCTCAGCAGAGCCTTTACCATAAGTTAAGTCTCCATCTTTACCATCGGCACGGAAATAGATTTCACCTTTTTCGAGAGTGGTAGTTGTGAAGAACTCTTGCTCTGTACCATCAAATGCAAACTGAACATCAGCTCCTTTCACAGCAGAGCCAGCGATACCAAATGAATCCATTGAAGCCATCTTCACCAATGTTTCTGAAGCCTTATTGAAAGAGAACTTATAGAAGTTTTTACTATATACTTCTATATTTTTAGAACCTCCATCATTAAACAATTTCAATTCTGGAACTTCTTTGTCTTTGTTTTCATCTTTCAGACCCCAGTTTCCATTATCCCAGCCTGCACTATCCGTAATCTTGAAACCATTACTTGCCTTGCCATCAAAGCCAATCCAAGCTGAATAAAGATCTTTTTGGTCTTCATCAAATCCAAATAGGAATTGTGCTAAAGAGAAGTTCCAACCATTATAGTCGCCGTTTACCCATACCTTAGGATAAGTAAAGTAAGATACAACTTTTGCTTGATGTATATTGGAGAAAACAGGCTGAGCCGATTCACTAATAGAACCTTTGATTCTAATCTCGATATCTTGAGCTACACCATGAATAAAGCCGTAAACTCTTTGCAACTCTACCATAGCTGTATTCAAAGACTTATTTAAAATTTCTGTTTCTAGCTTTGGAGTAGAAGTAACCACTTTAGGGTTTTCAAAGTTCTTACCAGCTAAGTCTATTTCTACAGTATAAGTAACTGCAGCATTATAGCCAAAGTCCATTTTACCCCATTTAAAGGTATCAACGATATTTTCGGCTCCTTCTTTATCCAAGTCATAATCACCTTTTACTGGAGCAAATTCGCTAGGTTTTGCATCCTCTGGGTGATATGTAACTTTATCCAAATCATCAGAACACCCATAGATGCCTATGAGTAGAACCGTAAGGATAGATATATATTTTCTTAATTTCATTGTTTCTCAGTATTAGATATTAATAACCTTTGTTTTGTTCCAAACTAGTATTTACAGATAAATCTGTTGAAGGAATCGGATATACATTACGGAATTCTTCAATACCTGTACCTTGCTTTACTCCTCCTTTAAACTGCCATACATATTTATTGGAAGTAAACAATCCATAACGAACTAAATCTGTTCTACGAGTTCCTTCCCAATATAATTCACGAGCTCTTTCATCTAATAAAAAGTTGAGGGTAAGACCTGATTCTGAAATATTACCAAGATCACTGCCATAACCTCTTTCACGAAGTTTATTTACTAATCGAAGAGCTTCAGTTTTAGAACCTCCTTGACCACCACGCAACACTGCTTCAGCATAGTTGAGATACACTTCAGCCAAACGGAATAAAGGAATATCGGTATCAGGATGAGTATCATTTGAACCTGGAGTACCATCCGATTTTAGATTGGTATATTTATATACTGCCCATCCTTCTGTTTCAAAGGTTTTTGTGTATGAGGTTTCAATATCTATTGAACGATTAGCATCATAGAAAATACCCCGTTTATCATTGATTTCATCTGCCTTAGGGGCATCTTGGTTTTTATAAGTAAACTTCTTTACTAGGTTAGAAAGTGCACGGTTACCACTCCATCCATTTTTAGTTCCAGAGTTTTCTACAGAAACCTCGGCATTACCTCTTGATGCAGCGATCAAGAAAGTCATACCTCCGTAAGTCTGAGTTCGAGTAGCCTCATAGACAATAGGGAAAATGATTTCTTTAGTTACTTCAGGACGATTATTATCAGCCATAAATAAATGACTATACTCTTCTGTTAAACCAAAGTTACCATCATTAATAAGTTCTTTGCTCACCTTGATACAATCATCCCAACGAGCAGAACCCGTATAAACTTCTGCATTCAAGTACATTCTTGATAGGAGTGCATTGACTACCCCTTTATCGGCACGTCCATAATAGTTGGCAGTTTTAGCTTCTGGAAGAAGATCTTTTATTGCTAAAAGCTCTTCCTCAATCCAGTTAAATAGAGCCTCTCTACCAATCTGACCAGGTGCTGTACTATGATTTAACTCGGTAATGAATGGAGGATTTCCATACATATCCATCAAATAGAAATAAGACAAAGCTCTCATAAAACGTGCTTCTGAACGGAAACCATGAACGGTTTCAAAGAAGCTTTCTTCAATTCCTCTTGAGCTCATATTACCATCTGTAGTTTGAGATAGATATTCATTCGCCAAGGCTACGATAAACATAGCTCGCTGGTAAGTACCTTCTATAGATTCATTTCCTACAGCGGTCCAGTTCATCTCATTCACTTCTGGCACCCATGAATCTGGCCAAGAGGTGATACTTTCATCAGTAGTACCTACTTGAAGGTTCCACATAGAGCGGTAAAACTGAGCATTACCAGCATCTAGCCCATCAATATCAGAGCTTCCTGAACCATCTTGCCCACTCATAGCCAAGACAGAGTATATTTTAAATAATCCTTTTTTATAGTTCTCTGGCTTAGAGTAAACTACATCTGCTGTATTTATATTAGGGTCTAGTGGTGATACATCTAAATCGCTCACACATCCAGTTGCTAAAGGTAGCAACAGGGCTAGACTATATATTATATTTTTTACTTTCATGGTTCTGATTTTTAGAAATTAAGATTAACACCAAATGTATAAGTTCTTGGACGAGGCCAAATATTACCATCCACTCCATTATTTTCTGGGTCTAAACCTGAATAGTTAGTTATGGTAAATACATTCTGCATGGAGAATGACAGACGACCAGATAATTTTGTTCCAAAGAATTCATTGAATCGGTAACCTAAAGTGATATTATCCATTTTTAAGAAAGAAGCATTTTCTAAGAAGTAATCAGATTTACTTTGTGTAGAAGAAATAGGTTGTGTGAAACCTGTTTTCAATGCAGTTTCATGGATGTTAGTAAGGAATCCCTGACCACCATATACATTGGCTAATGAATAATTAGTTGCAGCTACATCATTAAAAGCATAGTTTCCTATATTAGCACGTAAGTTAAATCCTAAATCCCAGTTTTTATAAGAGAATGAAGAATTGAAACCCAAGTAAACCTTTGGCATAGGACTCTTTGTTAGGTAACGGTCTGCATCGGTAATTTCTCCATCGCCATTTCTATCCACAAAAGCACCTTCGATAGGATGACCTTTTTCGTCATACACTTGTTGGTACACGTTGAACGTAAATGGAGCATAACCCACCATGTGCTTCTGTACATTGGAACCAGTACCACGACCACCACCACCTACTTCAATACCAGGATAGCTTGCGTTATCACCTTGTACTAGTTTGGTAATCTTACTCTTATTCCATGTTAAGTTGAAACCTAAATCCCAGTTGAAATCTTTTGTTTGAATAGCTACTGCATTCAAGTTGAACTCAACACCTTTATTTTCCATCTTACCAATATTGGTTATCAGACGGTTGGTAAAGTTCGTTCCAGCAGGAACGTTTACAACACCTAAAAGGTCTTTTGTTTTCTTCTTATAATATTCTAAAGAACCATTGATACGATTATTCAGGAATCCAAAATCTAAACCAAGGTTGTATGTATCTGTAGTTTCCCACTTCAAATCCTTATTGTATTTTCCTGGTTTAAGTAGATATTCACCCAAGTACATAGATTCTTGATTGGTACTTTCTTGGTAAGCCGCATAATAAGGATAGAAATCACTACCTAAATCTTGCTGACCAGTAGCACCATAACCTATACGGAGTTTTAAGTTGGAAAGGATATCTTGATTCTTCATAAAGGCTTCTTCTGTGATTGTCCACGCAGCTGCAACTGAGCTAAATGTACCCCAGCGATTGTCTTTATGGAAACGAGAAGAACCATCTCTACGAACAGTACCTGTAAGCAGGTATCTATTTTTAAATACATAGTTTAAACGACCATAGAAAGATACCAAGTAGTTTTCACTAGGATGAGCATAAGAACCTTCTTGTATGTATTCAGTTTCTGCGTCATTTAGAACCCAAGCATCATCTTGCTTTACAGGATATCCAGCCACTACAGGAGAGTAGTTTTTAGTATAATCTTCATAATAGAAATGCTGGTAAGAGTAACCCATCATTGCATTGATACGGCTCTGAATAGCATCTAAATCTTTTTCAAAACTAGTATAGAATTCCAATAGCTGATTTCTACGGAAGTTGTTCCAGTGAGATCTACGACCTACCCCTTTAAATAAGTCATCTTTTTCAGCCATATATGAACCTACCTGAGGACCTTTATCTCCTTTACCACGAGCTACGTCATAACCTAGGTTTAGGTTAAATCTCAACTCTGGTAGTGGATGAAGTTTATAGTCAAACTGAATATTACCAATACTACGTTTGGTTTTACCATTATCAAATTGATCATAAAGAAGCTGAACAGGGTTTACGCCTACTTCACCGTTCACATCGCCATCACCATTTGGGCTAGATGGTTTTGTCCAGTTCCAGTAACCATTATACGCACCCGATTCATTATAAACAGGTTTGGTAGGATCAAAGAAAGCAGCCCCACCTACAACACCTGCATCCACAAAGTCATTATCATTGATCACCCCTTTTAAGTTGATATTTACACTTAAATGATCATCAAAAAACTTTGGATTAACACTCATATCTAGAGTATATCTCTCATATTTAGATCTCTTCAGAGTACCTGCTTCATTGTTATAACCTAAAGAAACACGATAAGGAGTATTAAATGTTGTTCCAGATAAACTCAAGTTATTATCTGTACCAAAAGCTGTACGGAATATTTTATCTTGCCAGTTAGTACTTTGATCTGGGAAAATATTTAAATAATCGTTGATGATTTCCTCATTAGCAGGAGTATTCTTGAAAGCTGTAGTAGCTACCTCTCTGAACTGATTAGCACTTAGCGTTTTTACTTTTTTATAAGGATCATTGATACTAAACGTACCATTATAAGCTACCTTAATCTTATCCTTTCCACCTTTTTTAGTGGTAATCATAATAACACCATTAGATGCTCTTGATCCATAAATAGCTGTTGCTGAAGCATCTTTTAATACAGTAAAAGTTTCAATGTCATTGGGGTTGATACTACCCAAAGCATCTGCCATACCTGGAGCTCCATCATTTGCCAATGGAACACCATCCACTACGATAAGTGGATCATTGCTAGCATTCAGTGATGCACCACTACGGATACGCAGTTTTGATGCTCCACCTGGCTGACCAGATGGTGGTTGTACAAATACACCCGATACTTTACCTTGGATGAGTTCTTGAGGATTGGTAACAGCACCTCTGTTGATTTCATCTGCTTTTACAGAAGTTACAGAACCTGTTAAATCTTCTTTTTTCATAGAACCATAACCTATTACTACTACCTCATCTAGTAATTCGGTATCATCTTGCAGCTTAATCGTTAATGGTTTGGTTGTCGCCATTACTTCTTGAGCTTTATATCCTATAAAGGAAATCACAAGAGTTGAGTTCTTGGGAGCAACTAGTCTGAAGTTACCATTGTAGTCTGTGATGGTACCATCGGCTGTCCCTTTTACAATAATATTGGCACCAGCAATAGGTCCAATTTGATCAATCACACTCCCAGTGACAGTTATTTTGTCACCTTGTTGTGCCTTTACATTAACGCAAGCAATAAAACTTATCAATAGAATTAGACTCGTTTTAAGCCAGCATGTTTTTCTAGTATAACCCATATAAATTAAGTATTATAAGTTAAAATATGCAAAAAGCAACTCTCTTTAAACACGTTACTTTTCTATTACACATTCTTTCAAACGGTAAAGCAAAGTTAATTTTATCAAATGAGAGTTCCTATACCAAGTAAAGATGCAAAGTAAACTTTAGTTGGACACAATTACTTGATAATATGTTTGTTACGCTTTTATATAGGTGCAAAAAAGTAAGGTTTTAGAAGATGATTAGGAGAGTTTAGAGCTCAAATCACCCTCTCCAATGCGGATAATTTGATCTAAAAATTCATCTTTTTCACATTTCGATTTGTTACGAACTTTAAGACGATAGTTGTAAATGGTCTGGGGTGAGTAATGTAAAAACTCAGCTATTTTAACGCTATCATTAATACCCAAACGTACCAATGCAAAGATACGAAGTTCGGGAGTTAAGAGCTCTCCTTCTTTGGGAGTTATCTTTCCTTCATCTGTCATAAGGTCATTAAACTCTTCAACAAAGGAAGGGTATATTTTTAAGAAGATAGAATCAAAGTTCTTATAAAAATCTTTCAATTCATCAGCCACTAAGGTGGAAGAACTTACCATTGAGTTCAGCTGTTTCACCTGACCAGTCTGGATATTCCTTTTAACGAGTAAACGGAAATCTTCTAATTTACTAATGTAAGTAGAGCATATTTTGAATAACTGACCAATGTATTCTTCTTTCACATGATCAGATTCAACTAGTTTTAGATTCACTGATTTCAGTTCATTGTTTACAGATTGTAAATCTTCATTCATAATGCGTTGCTGCTCCCGAATAACAGAAAGCTGCTTCACTTGTTTATAAATATAGAAGATGGAAATAAGTAATACAACAACAAGCACTAAAATGACAATAAGAGAAAACACCAATCGTTGACGTTCTTGTTTCATTTTCAGATCGTACGCCTTATTAATCAAAGGAAGCATCTTAGACACCTCTAAAGTACGCAGACGAGAATTACTGAACACAGCATCTTCCATAGCACACTTCATGTAAATATAAGCTCTATCTATATCACCCTCATTGTATAATAGGGCAGCTAGTCGGTGAAGTGAAATATATTCTTTTACCCCACTTTTTAAATCTTCAATAGCCGATTGTGCCAAATAGATTTTCTCTTTTTCGGCATCACCTAGATAGTGATAGATTTCGGATAGCGTATAGTTTATTAAGGGTGAAGTACTATCATAATTCTTATAGGCTTTATCTGCTACATCAAGTGCATTTTGAAATTCACCCAACATGGTATAATAAGAGCTCAAAACTAAATCATAACTCATATCATTCTGATTGAGCACCTGTAGCAAAGAGTCTTTATAATCAAATAGAAGCTTGTTGTACTTTTTCTTATCTACATCGAGCACAGCATAATCTGCCATTAACATGTACAGAGAATGATATAAATGAAAATAATAAGGCAAATCTAGTTTGTGCCAATTTTCTTGATTCACGTAGGCCAATACTTCGAGCGTTTCTTTATATAACCCTGTAGTGCGATACACTTCAGCCAAGTTCATATATGCCTGAGCTAAGGCATCGGGGGTATTAATCTCACTTGCTAAATCCAGTCTTTTTTCTACAATAGCATAAGCAGAATCAGTCTGATAATTCCCATACATATTAAACATTTGGTCTAAAATAGAGAATTTTTGCTCGGTAGAACCAGCAGATTCTAGCTGCCTCTTCAAACCTCTTAGTTCACTCTCTTTTTGGTCTGAATAGATCTGTCTATTTAAGACCACTTTGTCTAGCTCTAGTAACAAGGAATCGAGCTTATCATTGGCTGTAGCACAAAAAGTGAAGAATAAACAGAAAATAGGAGCTATGTATCTATACATCGGGTAGTATTCTTATTATTTGAAGCTAAGATAGAAAAAATAAAAAAGGAGTAAAAGTGAAAGAATACTTGTTTTCTATTTAGTGTAGAAATATTCAATCTTATCTAAACTAAAATAAAGCTATTCATAAGTAAAGCACATAAGGTGTACAACAATAATAATCTCCCTAAGTAAATGAGAACGTATTACTTAGGGAGAAATTATTAACCAATCAAGGAAAAAAGAGTTTCTCTTAATAATATATTAAAAACGAATACTAATTTTTTTGTTTAAACTACGGATAATCTCACTTCCGTTTTTGTAATCTTGTTTTACCTTAACAAACAACACCATCCACCATATAAAAAATAGGACACTAAATGGTATGTAACTATTCAATACAGACTCTATCCCTTTAATTAACCAAACACCTACGAAAACAATTAATACGAATGAAAACACATAAAAAGTCCAATTAATGATTGAAGATAGAGACCATACTGAACGTATTGATCTACTTTTCATCATTATAAATCTGTTTTAATAGTTAGACTTCTGGATTTATAGCTAGATATTACGAATATCTTTATATTTAGACATTAGCAAGACAACTATACATATATTGACATTACCATATCCAATTTGTTCGGTTGTAAAGAGGGAATAAAGCACTTTCTACCCTAAAGAGTTGCATTTTTAACAATTCACATCATAAAATAAATAAATCCTATTCACATTTGAACACAGATAATAGCCTATAAATTAGTTGCAATTATATATCCTTAAAAAAGATTTATTATCCTTGACCAAAATAAATGGTTTAATTTTTCCCTCATTTTTCGTCAAGCCATACCCTATTACTCTTTTGTCTAGGTATAATGGCAAATGAAAAGTCGAGATTTCATCATTCTTCCTGTTGATGGAGATAAAAGAATATTGATCTTTTTTAAAATCGATTTCTGACGATAAACTGTATTTAACAAGGCACCCAATATAGTCATCGGTTACTTCCAACGCCTCAACTCTTCTATAAAAAAACTTATTATACGGTTTTATATATTCTTGCGTATAGAATTTAGTAGAATCTGGTTCTGGAAAATTTTCAATATCTACATTATAAATTGTATAAAACTTGTCAGGTATTATTTTATCTTCATTATAGGAAGCGTCATATATTTTACCCGAATAACCATCGGTATAAACTACTCTATTTTTATTATAAACTACTAGAGGATTAGTATAATAATATCCCGTCAAACTTTTTTCATGACACGCTTCTAAATCCCCAAATCTCAATAAAACATCTCCATTTTTATCAAAAAGCGTAATATAAGGGTTTTTATAAGTATAAAATAGAGGATTAAAAGGATTTCTCTCCATATCAAACATATAATCTTCAGCTTCAAATTCTATGGGCCATGTCAATTTTCGAGTACCCACTGCTATGCAATTTTTAATCGAAGAGAAATTATAATGTGTATAAAAAAATGATTCTTCAAAAATATTTATATTATAAGAATACATTTCTTCTTTACTATTTGAAACAAGATTTCTATTGATAATTGCTGGTGAATTATAAAATCCAAGATGTTTAACTCCATCTACTTCTTTTTCAATTTCAATGTAAGGTAGTGAATAAGCAATACTTAAGATCTCTCCATCACGCAATTGAGATTCACATGCGATATAAAATACAAAACCTTTCTTTATCTCTTCTTGGAATAATTCGTCAGGAATAGTTATAAACTTTCTTTTTTCAAGGCTGTCAGCTTCTATAAAGCTATTAAAAACAAGAGCATCCTTTTTTTCATCCTTGTGGAATACCATAGCCCCATTTGACAACACATCTGTAAAGATTAAATAATCATTGTCGTACGTTATTTTTCCATATACAGATGATATTAAGAATTCTTTTTCCTCTTGAATATAATGATCTGTATAACTCAATTCTTGATCTCTAACAGGGTAATCTATTTCGTCTTCGTCAATATCTTCATTTTGCTCATAGTTATGTGCATCCATTATACCCTCATAATCAACTAACTCGTTTATAAACTTTTTATCCAACACAATATATTGTCCTCCAGTCATTAAACGGCCTTGACTTAAATTTATTTTAAGAAGATATAAACCAAACATACCATTAGAATTAAAGCTAAAGATATCTTTATATAAATCATTGGTATCATAAAGATAAAAATCAGCATCATAATTGTGCTTGATATTATAGGCTCTTGCTAGTTCAAGATTATCATAGACAGTAATTAATAATAGCTTATTTTTTGAATCATTCTTTTTTAACAACTTTTGAAATGCTGGAATTGCCACTTCACATCGTGGGCAATTCATCGGAGCATAAATAAGGGCATAAACTGTCTCATCTTCTTTAATTGTATCATTAGACAACATAATATATGCCCTTAATAAAGACTCCGTATTTGTTTTTTGCCTAATCTGTAAATCATTCGCTTCCATTTCCTTTATTAAAAAAGAGTTTTGACCAAATGAAAGACAACTAATAAATACAAAGAAAGCAAAGAAGGTCATTCGATTACTCATCATCATTTCTTAAACGCATAGGAATATTTACTTCATTAAAAACACGCCAAGCAGCTTCCTGCAAATTTCCATCAATAAAGTATTTTTCTACTTTTATAATTTGATTCTTTTCATCTCTTATTTCTTCAACCAATAATGATACTTTATCATTAACCTCTTGCAATTGTGAGGAAATAGTACCGCAAACACGAATTGTAGCTCCTTTGCATGGATTGTTTGCACGGTTACTTGCTTTACTTCCATAAAATGTTGACAATTGTAAAGTTTCACTAATCATTTCTGTTTCAACAGGTTGCAACTCTTGGGCTTTAAGATTATACACACTCATAAAGCACAGTAAAAAAATAATTTTTTTCATAGTTTTAAATATTTTAATATACGATAACAACAAAATGTTTTATAAAATTGTTTTATAAAATAAAACAATTTGCTATTTTCTACCCTAAAGAGTTGTATTTTAACACATCGAGTTTGATACGCAATAAACAGACTTAAAAGATAGGAATATATATTCCATATAATAGGATAAATATACCCTCGCTTTTAATTATAAAAATAGAGTTCTAGTTTGACACCGACATGATCTTATCATGACACCGACATGTCATCATCTTGACCTAGTTATAATGCTATTATATATCTGATTTAATGATTTCTCAACCTAAATGTGAAAAGAAGATAATTTGAGTGTATTTTTATCCAAAAATGTATAAATAGTAAAGGCACAAAAAAAGAGGCTATTTTTAGTAATAGTCTCTTTCATTTATATCGTTATAAAGCTTATTGCTTTGAATTTCTTTCTCTTATTTTATGTCCAAAGTTCTTAGTCATTTCTTTTCTACGTTTGTTATCTTTCTTTAATTTTAAGAATAATACCATCCACCAAGCAAAAAATAAAGTGATGAATAACCAGTAATATTCAGTAAAAAAACTCAAGCCATGGGATAAGCCGTAAGCTACCATTCCTAGTAAACTGATGGATAAAAGATAAAATGCTGCATTTATAATAATCGTGGATCTAGAACTCATCTTTTTCATATTTACAACGAATATAGACAATCTATTTGAAGAATAAAGAAAATACAACTTTCTATTTACAAAAAATGTTCTCCGTTGTTTTCTTAATTCCTACTTATTCAAATACAATAGATCGTTCACTTACAGGTTTGAATTCTTTAGCCCCAGCATCACCCGTTGGTCTGCCAAAAGGCATCTGAGCAATCAATCTCCAATTCTCATCAATCCCCCACTCTTTTCTTACACTTTCATCAATCAAAGGATTATAATGTTGTAGATTTACTCCTAAGCCTTTATCTGTCAGCATCGTCCAAATGGCGAATTGGTGCATAGCCGAAGATTGGTCTGCCCATCCAGGGAAATTTGCAGCATAAGCAGGAAATTGTTCCATCAAATTTTTTGTTGCTACATCATCTGCATAAAAAAGGATAGTTCCATATCCTGAGCGAAAACTATTATCAATCTTAGCTTCGGTGTTTTTGAATGCATCAGCAGGTACAATCTCTTTTAAAATACCCTTAGTGATATCCCAGAGTTTTTTATGTTCATCTCCCAGTAATAATACAGTACGTGTAGATTGATTATTAAAAGCTGATGGTACATACTTTACAGCGAAATCTACTAAATCTTTAATTTCTTTATTGGATAGTTCTATTTTGTCATCAATAGAATAGATAGATCTTCTATTCTCAATAGCACTCCAAAGCTTATTTTCAATCATAATATTAATGTTGGTTTTAGTTTATAATAGAACAAGTATATTTCTCCATTGTTCGAGATACAACAACTTAATAATCTTAAAGAATTTACAACAAAAAAGGCTATTCACACCGAATAGCCTTTATAGATAGATTTTCTTTTAAATCTTAGTTTTTCTTGAGGAAGCAAGTCATTAAATAGATAGAAGAACCATCTACTCTGCCCTCAATATGAGTAGGATCATCCTCAGATAGACGAATACCTTTTACTTTGGTACCTCTTTTTACTACCATAGATGAGCCCTTCACCTTTAAATCTTTAATTACAGTTACATCATCTCCGTCTTGTAACTCTGCACCATTGCTATCTAGTACTCTCTCTACAGTTTCTTCAGAACTTTCAGGTTTAGCATTTGTAAACTCATGAAAACAATCGGGACAGATAAATAGCATTCCGTCAAAGTAAGTGTTCCCTAATCCACATTTAGGGCAATTTGGCGTATTTGGCATTATACTAAAAAATTATATTGAATGAATAATGCCCAAAGATAGACCTATTATCAATAGAATACAAACCTTTATATAAAGCACTAGTTTTCAATATTATAATTATTTTAAATCTAAAATAGGAGGAAATGTGTTATACTATATAGAGATAAAATGAGTAAATTATTAGTTGCAAATAAAGTTAACATTATAAGGAAAATATAGAAAAACCAAGGCTAAAACGACTATTTAGTAGCGATTTGCTACTTTAATTCTAAAAAAACAATTAGCTTTGCAAACTTAAACAGTTGGTCGGTTTGTCGCTGGCACTTCGGTGCGAGAGGAAAGTCTGAGCAACACAGAGCATCCCCCTTCCTAACGGGAAGTAGCTTGTGAAGGTTAAGTAACGCAGAAGAAAATAACCGCCTCTTCGGAGGTAAGGGTGAGAAGGTAAGGTAAGAGCTTACCAGCTGTATGGCGACATACGGGCTGTGCGTCTGGGGAGTTGTAAGGTCATGTATACCGACATAAAAAGAGCTGCTCGCTCAACGTCGGAGGGTAGACTGCTCGAGCATAATGGTGACATTATGCCTAGATAAATGACAGACACTTTATATTTATATAAGGTACAGAACTCGGCTTATAGACCAACTGTTTTTATTTTTTATACTTTCCAGTTATTAGTAACCCCAATATGAATAAGAAGATATCAGATTTCCTGCAATTCATTACCGTGGATATTTGGCGAGTAACAGAGAGTGAAGTTACTAAACGTAAATTCTCACTCTACAATATCATTAAAACGATATATGTTACCATCAAACAGTTTGTGGATGATAGAATTGCGGCAAAAGCATCTGCTCTAACCTATAGTACACTACTTGCAATTGTCCCTATGCTTGCTATATTATTTGCCATTGCTCGCGGTTTTGGTTTCGACAAATTAATGGAAACTCAGCTATTTGCTAATTTTGGCGGACAAACAGAAACAACAGAGGCGATACTTACCTTTGTAGATTCTTATTTAGAACATGCCAAAGGGGGAATATTTATTGGTGTGGGTTTGGCTATGTTGCTTTGGACCGTACTCAACCTGATTAATAATATAGAAGTTACATTTAATCATATTTGGCAAGTCAAGAAATCGAGAAATATGTATCGCAAGATTACCGACTACTTTTCGATGTTTCTACTCATGCCTATTCTTATTGTATTCTCTAGTGGGGTAACCCTATTTATGAGTACCGTATTTGCCAAGATGGAAGATTACATCTTGCTAGGTTCACTCTCAAAATTCTTAATTAAGCTCATTCCTTTTGCGATTACTTGGCTGATGTTTACAGGGCTATATGTATTTATGCCCAATACCAACGTAAGGTTTAAACATGCACTTCCAGCAGGTATTCTAGCGGGTACTATTTATCAGTTCTTCCAGTTCTTCTATATAAGTGGTCAGATTTGGGTATCGAAATACAATGCTATTTATGGTAGTTTTGCGGCTCTCCCCCTATTCTTGCTTTGGTTACAAACCTCTTGGACAATATGCTTATTTGGTGTACAGCTAACTTACACTTCGCAAAACATTCGCTTTTTCAGTTTTGATAGGGATACTCGCAATGTAAGTAGAAGATACAGAGATTTTATCTCACTGCTTATTATGTCTTTAATTTGCAAGCGTTTTGAACAGCAAGATAAGCCCTATACAGCAGATGAGATATCTAGCAAGCACCGTATTCCCATCCGCCTTGTGAATAGAACCCTATCTGAACTCCAAGAAATAAAAATGATTCATGAGGTGCTAACTGGAGAAAAAGAACCCGAAATAGGTTACCAACCCTCCATAGATTTAAGTCAGCTCAGTGTTGGTTTATTACTAGAGAGAATAGACCAATTCGGCTCGGAAGATTTCAAGATTGATAAGGAAAAAGAGTTTGGATCTGAATGGGAGGTACTGCTAAGTGCTCGGGAAAAATATCTGAATAGTGCATCAGAGATATTAGTAAAAGATTTATAAAAGATAGATATAAAAAAGGAGGCTGAATACGACATTCAGCCTCCTTTGTACTTATTCTTCATCTAGACCAAGAATTAATAGAACTCTAGTCCAAATTCATTTTTCAATTCATATAATGCTTTATTCTTCTCCGCCATTACTTGAAACTTTTCTGTCTTCGTGAATACTTTGACATTCTCATCGGGTTCACTCACTCGCACATTCAATTGAATAAAGTCGTTTTTCAACTCTCTTCGCATAAAAGCTTCAATATGGGGTTTGATTTCAATATACTCACGAGCCACAAGCTCATTATCAACCACCATCTCAAATGTATGTGGATCGAGGAGTAGCACACGCATACCTTGCATACGCACAGCCAATGCCTTCTGCTCGATAGGCATTTGATTGATATACGACTGCCACTGGTAGTTTAAATCGGCTTCAGTAAAAGCAGTATCCAGTTTTTCGTGTGTGGGCTTAGATGAAGTAGATACTTGTTTTGTACCATTCTTGGCCTCATTTTGTTGCATCAACCTTTTTACAGACACCCCCATTGTCTCACGAGTAACAACAGGTATCTTACGCTTTGCAACTCCTGCACTTTTGAGACGTTCAGCAAGATTTGTATCTTGAATATGTTGGGGTGCTTGAGAAGTAGTTGGTGCTACCACGGGTTTTTCAACCTTTGATTGATGGGAAGATTGTTCTTTTACTTCTACTGCTGTTTTAGCAACATTCTGATGTGTAGAACCAGCCTTTGATGCACTACTTGAAGCTTGTGCCTGAGGTTGTTTATTGAATGCGGGTTTTATTGTTTTATCTTGGCCGCTAGGCCTGCCACCTTCGTTATCCTCTGTCAACTGGGCAACTTGAATCAGAGTTAGTTCAACTAAAAGACGTTTATTCTTACTTGCCTTTAAGTTTAAATCGCAATCATTGCAGAGCTTCATCGCTTTAAATAAGAATGAAGAGCTACATAACTGAGCCTGCTTGCCATATCTTTCACGAATACTTGCACCTACTTGCAATAAAGGAAGAGTTGCAGTGTCTTTGCTAACCAACAAATCCCTAAAGTGACTTGCTAAACCTGTGATAAAGTGACTTCCTTCAAAACCTTTATTTAATATATCGTTGAAAATAAGAAGAGCATCTACTACGTTATTACTCAAAAAAGACTCTGTTAGTTTAAAGTAATAATCATAATCTAGCACATTTAAGTTTTCAATTACTCCTTGATAAGTAATATTACCACGAGTGTAACTAACTGTTTGATCAAATATGGATAAAGCATCACGCATACCTCCATCTGCCTTTAATGCAATAACATTTAGAGCTTCTGGTTCGGCTGTAACACCTTCTTTTTCGGCAACCTTCATCAAATGATTTACAGTATCTTCTACACGAATACGATTGAAGTCGTAAATCTGACAACGAGATAAAATAGTAGGGAGAATCTTATGCTTTTCTGTTGTAGCCAAAATAAATACAGCGTGCATAGGAGGCTCTTCGAGTGTCTTTAAGAAAGCATTAAAAGCCGCAGCTGATAGCATATGGACCTCATCAATAATATAAACTTTATATTTGCCTACTTGAGGAGGAACTCGAACCATCTCTACCAATTGACGAATATCTTCGACAGAGTTATTGGATGCAGCATCCAACTCGTGAATATTAAAAGATCTCTGCTCATTAAAGGCTACACATGATTCACAATTATCGCAAGCCTCACCAGAGGGTGTAGGAGTTAAACAATTAATAGTCTTAGCGAAAATACGTGCACATGTAGTTTTTCCAACCCCTCGTGGTCCGCAAAATAAATAAGCATGAGCTAGTTTATTCGTTGCAATTGCATTTTTCAATGTCGCTGTAAGGGCATCTTGACCTACAACGGTATCAAAGGTAGCTGGACGATATTTTCGGGCTGAAACTAAATAATTTTCCATATCTTGGATGATTTCCTTTTTTGAGTTTAATGCAAATGTACACAAAAAAGTGATAGCCTCCGAGTTAAGATATACAAGATTTCCTACACGATATGCTCTTTTCTACAAGATATTATTTTATCTTTGCCGTATAGGCATTAGGATTATTAATATGGGCAGTTTTTTATCATTTTGGTCGGACCTTGGTAAGCATAAAATATGGATTTTGTGCATATTATTTGGGTTGCATATTATTTTTATTGATGAAAATAATATTCTCAAACGTATTGAGGCCAGAAAAGAAATTATCGAACTTAAGAAAGAGATTGAAAAATACAACAAAGAGTATGAAACTAGTACTAAAATGCTAGAAGATCTGACTTCTAATCCTGAGTTTTTAGAAAATATAGCTCGAGAACGCTATTTCATGAAGAAACCCGACGAAGATATTTACGTATTCGAAGATTAAATGAAGAAATTTATCACACCTCTATTTTACATAGGCAACTTATTGGCTATTATTGGAATAGCTATCAACACAAAATATGAATTTGGTCCTTACTTTACCGTTATAGGTGGTACTATGGCAGCTTTAGCTCAACTAAACTCCCCTTATAAAGGAGGAAATAAAAACATCAAAAGACTTTTGCGTCAACAAACTTTTGCTAGTATTTTCTTTATAGCTTCGGGAGCTTCAATGCTTTATTTACATAATAACGAATGGATTATGTTTGCCAGTATTGCTGCTGTATTATACTTATATACTGCTTTTCGTATTCCTATTGAAGAGAAAAAAGAAAATCAAAAATAAGTAGATTAAAGATACTTTCTGAAAGGTTTAAGCATGCTTAAGCCTTTTTTTATTTCTCTAAAACACAACCTCTTAAAGAGAAAATATTTGAAGAAAAAATAACAATAGCCATAGATTGACTTTTGTACCCATATCTTTGTGGCATGGCATTAACAACAGAACAACTACTTACACTATCCAAGCTCGAAGGATTAGGAAAAGTTACTTTAACCGCCCTTCAAGATTACGGCTTTCTGAAGAAGGTATCAATTGATACCTCAAGAGAGCTACTCGACTTTTATGTGCACTGCAAAACCAAAAAGTTGTTTCGATTATCAAAGATTTACACACTCCATGAGGTGCAAGAAGCACATGAGCAAGCTCAGATTATATTAGAACGTTCTCAAAGATTAAACATTCGGTGTATCAGCAAGTATGAATCTTCATATCCCGTACCTTTACGCTCATTAACTCATCAGGGCAAAGACGATGCTCCCTGTTTGTTGTTTTACAAAGGAGACCTTACCCAGCTCAAAGACAGAACAGGTATTGCTGTAGTTGGAACACAAAAACCTACTCAAGAAGGAATTAAAACAGCACAATATATTGCTAGTTATTTAGCAGAAAGAGGAATAAACATTGTCAGCGGACTAGCTGATGGCTGCGATACCTATGCACATATAGGAGCACTAAACCAAAAAGGAATTACTACGGCTGTACTTGCTCATGGCTTAGAAAAAGTGTATCCCTATAAGAATAGTTCTTTGGCAGATAGAATACTAGCAAGTGGAGGTGTTGTTTTATCGGAATACCCCATAGGAGAAAAACTAGTAAAAAGTAACTTTATACAAAGAGACAGAATACAAGCTGGGCTATCAGCAGGCACTATTGTTATTCAATCGTCAAAGAATAGTGGTTCTCGATACGCTGTTTTCTCTTCCTATGAAAACAATCGCCCCGTTTGGGCTGTAAATTTTAAAAATCCAGAATTATTGAATAGCCCTGAGGTTCAAGGAAACATCAGCTTAATCAAAGATATGTATGCCAAGCCTCTGAGTAGCTCTCAATTAAGCCAAGTTTTAAGTTTAGTACCATAATAAGAAGTTCAAAACAGCTTAAACTCTCTTTATCGCTTATCTGCAATTAAGGGATAAGCAATACTCGATTATTCCTTTTCATTTCTTCTTGAAGAGTTAGGATTAAGGAATCTGCCCTACCCGATACATAGCCTGTTAATTCATCATTTACTACTTGATGCACCAACTCACTTCCTCGATAAGCCTTGACTGAGCCATGGGGAGAACCAATTTCTACTGGGATATTGGCGTAACCCTGCTTTGCACCTAAAACAGCAATCACCACAGCTTGAATCTCTCTAAAAAATCGCAATTCTCTTCCTAAGAAAGAATACGTATCAAAGAAGCTTGAGGTTTGCAAGGTAGTCCAAATGGCTAATCCCATCGTCTTCATAATGTTCTTTTCGGGTGTTTCACTCGTATTTGGTTTTAGCATATGGATATTCCCTTCATAGGCATATTCAACATAAGCAGACAATTCGGATGAATAGTTGCGAGATAACCATATCAATTCATTCTCTGTAAAAAGCTCATCTAGCAGAATTTTATGAATTAAATAAGCCACTACCACACTACTACCTACCACCTGAGGAGAATTGTGTGTAAGCCTACATAGTTTTTCGGCATTCTGAACCACTGTATCCATAGACTGATAATCCCATAACCCCGCAAAAACAGAACGACACAATACAAAATCATAAAACACCAAGTTCTTATGAGTTTCATCGAAATCTGCCTTCGCTACGTCAATAGGATTTTGGACATATCCAGAAGAAAATACAAGATTGCTAATCGGTAATCCATCGAGAGCCTCTTCACCTTTAAATTGCTGAATAACAGTGGTAAGATCTGTAATAGTTAATTGTTTAGAAGAGCATACTTGCTCTATCCAAGCACAAAGCATATCCACATTTACTGCCCACTTCACTTCTTCAGAGTTGTTTTTGGATGGTATAGGGGTTCTATCACTGAAAGTTTCACCCATCAACATTCCTTGCAATGCTCCTCTTACCCGATCCTCAAATTGTGTCATCAGATTTCTTTGAAGGTCTTGAATTTCTTGTATAATCTCTTTTCTTGTTTTCATTCTATCTCATGTAAAAAACATTTCTTAAATGACTCAAAGATAAAACAGAATAGCATCTAAATAGTTTTCAGCAATAAAGTAAGAAAAGGATGTCCCTTTTTTTGTTACTAACAAAATACCCTTCTCAGCTGCATAGAACAAAGGAATTAGGATATTAATGCTGAGTCCTATGATCATCATGACACCGACATGATGATACGATGTCGGTGTTATGATGATGCGATGTCGGTGTTAAAGAAAAATCTATTCTTCTTAAAAATGTTTTCAAATAAAATGCACTTCATAATTTATAGAGTTATTTCGTTTTGTTTTGTTTAGTTTATTAATAGCGACACTTTGTGCGTCAGGTTGTGAGACACTTTGTGGGACACTTTGTGCGTCAAGAATAGCTCTTTTCTGACGCACAAACGTTTTTACACCTCAAGTTTTATTTTTATTTTGTCTCATACTATTTCTCATTTTAAGATTCAAAGTACCTCTTTCTCCGCAATAAATACTGATACTTAGTCAGTTAAAGCATAAGCACCCAATTTTACACCCAAAAATGTAAAGTTGGGTTTTTTATTTTAGGTTATAAAAAATCTAATGGACTTGGTGTCGATTTCTTATCTATATCTGTAATATGAGTGTAAATCATGGTTGTTCTAATATCACTATGTCCTAATAATTCTTGTACAACCCGAATGTCAATTCCGCTTTTTATTAAATGTGTGGCGTACGAATGACGCAAAGTATGCACACTGCCTTTTGTTGCAATATTGGCTTTTTTCATTGACTTTTTCAAAACTAACTGAACACTTCTTTCGCTGTATTGCTCATCATTAGTTCCTTCGAATAAAAATATTTTGGGTTTATATTCAATATAATATTCTCGCAACAAACTTAATAACTTATCAGGTAAAGCTACCAGCCTATCTTTATTCCCTTTGCTTTGTTGTATTAA
>NZ_DYYK01000061.1:0-7090 GCF_020741705.1 Bacteroides coprosuis | reverse complement strand
GGGAGATGATGGAGAGAGTGTTCCAGAAAAATTCGATTATTCTGGTGTTATGGCAGGGGGTCGATATCTTACACCAAACAGTTGGGATTCATGGTCTTTCTCTTCTATAAATTCAGGAATGGTAAATACATTACCCCTACCTCAATGGATGGTTTCGGCAATTGCAAATTGAATGTGCTAAGAAAGAATTGAAATAAATAATCCGAGATAACTTTTAGTGAAGTTATCTCGGATTATTTATTTAAGGAATAGCTTAGAGTAAGCTAACCTATTTGTGACATAATGCTAATTGATTCTTTTGAGATGATATTGAGTGAATAGCATTCCCTTTTCGTCTATATTTGTTAATGTATGTAAATAAATGAGGTAATCTGAAAGGATTTCAGAAACTCCGTGTCTAATAAAGTAGATAACAGAATGAATAAGGATGGATAATATTGAATTGGAATTTACCAAAATGGTTAGAGAATATAAGCAGACGATATATACAGTGTGCTATTTTTTCTCTAAAAATACAGATGAAATCAATGATCTTTACCAAGAGGTTCTTATAAACTTATGGAGAGGTTTTGAAAAATTCCGTAGCGAAAGTAGTTTGAAAACTTGGGTTTGGCGTGTTAGCTTAAACTCTTGTTACAATCAAGAACGAAAGAAGAAGCGTAGTGTACAGACAATTCCTCTTTCAGTCAATATCGATTTATACAAAGATACTGATGTTGAAAGTAAACAGATTCAATTACTTTATGATAGGATTAACCGCTTAGATGTCTTTGATAGGGCAATAGTTCTTCTTTGGCTGGAGAATGTAACTTATCAAGAGATCGCGAATATTGTCGGTATATCTCTTTCCAATGTTACCACCCGTTTGTTCCGAATAAAAGAGCAATTAAAATCTATGTCCAACCATTAAAATCTTTATTATGACACAAAATGTAGAATCATTAGACTTGCAAAAACTGAAAGAACAGTTTAATCTAATAAGCGAAAAACTCAATAAGCAAAAAATTATCAATGAAAAGATTCTCAGAGAGTCTATGCATGAAAAGTTGTCGTATGTTGAAAAGAGATACCGAATACAGCTTGGAATTACCATTCTTGTTGTTCCTCTATTAGCCATTCTATTTTTTAAGCTCCATTTTCATTGGGGGTTTGTCCTTTTGATGGGCATCATAGCTCTTGTACAATTGGGCTTAGATACCCTATGCTATAGAATATTAGATCCACGTAATTTGCCTAACTTGAGTATGACTAGTGCTATTGAAAAAGTAGCGAAGTATAAGAAAGCTCATACATTGAGAACCAGTATTTTAATTGCTCCAGCGATAGCGTTAATTGTGTGGACTATTTTAATAGCAAGTGGCTATAGTTGGAATATTCCTATTATACTTCTTTCTTCTACTCTTATGATCGGAGCCGTTATCCGAGGTTTTTTAATAGAAAAAGCAAACTTGAGGCGAATTGATGAGGTACTGGAAGACATAAAAGAGTTAAAAGAGTGAGAATATTGAACCAACTAAGTCTTTGATTTCTTTTTAATACATAAAAACATTTCTAAAAAACTTCTGGAGAAATAAAGTAGGCTGTCTATTATTCTTAGATAGCCTATTTTATTGTAGGGGGGTGAAGCGTACTCTCCTAAGAAGTTGAAAAAGGAACTAGATATACGTAAACTAAACAATGAGTGGATAAGAAATCATTGAAAATCTTTATAACTATGTAATCTACTTGTAATAAATAGATTAAATAAAATATCTTATTTGTTGTTCTTATTTTTAATAGTCAAAGAATAAAAAGAACGCTCTAGTTCCTTTATAATAGAGGATGTCAGCTTTTAAGAGTTGATATCTTGTTGCATTTATTCAATTGAATTCTATTCTTTTTCTTCAATAAAAAACAGATGAACTACTCCTATTTAAAAAAAACTATATTTATATTTCTGTACAATCATAGTTTAAAATAAAAGTTTGTGAATGAGGTCTAATGAATCAATAAATAGAATTGGTCATGCTTTAATAAGTAGAGTAGCAAGAAGTAAACAAGAGAATTTGAATAGATTTCTTTAAACTAGATATTAAACTGTATGTATGATTTTAAGGAGTAATAACATTCGGATACAGTAGTAGCTGACATCCGGGCAAAGAAGAAAAATAATATGATGAAGTATTTAAAACATTTCTTTACCCTTGGATTAATTTTGATAGGAGCAGTAGCTTGTTCACGCCATATTGTAGAGGAGAGGCACCCTTCTAATAAAGAAGAATCTGCCTATATAAGACTACATATAGGTACTTCTTTAGGAATAAACTCACAGAACCATCGAATCCTAGAAAAGCCAATTTTAGAAGGGGATGATAAAATATCAGAGATAGAAGTTTATTTATTGAAAAAGGAAAATGGAGTCTATGTGAATTGTCGTGAAGATAATATGCCTTATTTTTCTAAAACTTATGATAAGCCCATGAGTGAAATCTTTTTGTATTTGGATGCAGACTTGTTGGGAGTTGGGACTTACTACGTAGTAACATTTGCTAATACGAGCTATTTAAAACAGAATATACAAGAGCAAATATCCAACTTATTTGATGCCTCAGGAAAGTTCAATGTCAGCCACTTTTATCTTTATGAGTCCGATTACATGGATACCTATCCGCAATCAGGTCAGTTCCCTATGAGTAATTCTTCTACTTATATAAGTAATGATATAGAGGGCTTTTTAGATCAATATAGTTTTGTTATAACAGAAGATTCAAAGCTCGAAAATATTGAATTAGAGGTTGGGTTGGATCGGTTGATGGCTTGTGTTCAGATTAATAATGAGCATCCTTTACCCACTTCTTTAGAATTAGAAGAGGGGCTATCCTTAGTCTATAAAGATTTTGCCACATTTAATTTATATTTAGGTGATTATGTTTTCAAACATCTAAAGTATACAGATGAAAGTGATATAGTCATTAAAAAATTAAGTTCTTCTTTTATTAAAAAGAGAAATGGATGGGATGTTTATTACGATGAAGAATGGAGTAATATAATGAGATTGTTTAGTGATAGGGTTAAAATTATACCAGAAAACAGTCCTTATTACCAATCCTCAATAGGCAAACCAACCCAAGGACAAGCTACAGGCGTTTTGATTCGAGTTTTGGGAAGAAAAGGTGGCAATGATGTTTCTCTATATGCCAAAAAGAAAGGAGATTCTTATAAGTTATATGGCGGAATTCCCTCTGATGTAGAAAAGGATTCAGAAGATATTATTCAATACCCTCAGGGTATGTTTTATACATTCTATCTTCGAGAACCTAATTTACCTTTGAGTAGTGGTCAACCACATTATGGAGTGGTAAGAAATACAGCTTATATACTAACCATTAAGGCTATTGATAATCTAGGAGGAATAAAACCTTTTGAGGATTTACCTACACCAGATGAAGATTCAGATATTCGTGAAGCTATCACAAATATAGAAGTTCATATACAGCCATGGATAAATGTGATTATTAATTTTGAATGATACTGTTTTAATATTGAGTGTCATACAAGTACATTCTGAAAACAATAAGAATTTTATTAATACTTCGTTTGTCTTATTAATAGATTTTATATCAAAAATAGTGATTTACAACTTATTATAAATCCAGTAGTAATAAAAACTATAGCTAAAGCTTGAAATTATGAAAACAGTAACATCCTATTTATCACTTATTTTATCTTTATTATTTGTTGTGTCTTGTGGAGATACCGGACCTTACTTTGTGCCTAATAAACCAGAGGTGATTAAGCCTGGAGTTACTTCTCATTTTGTTCATATTGTGTTGGATATTTCGCCTTTGCCTATTTCTACTAGAAGTTCAGCATCTATAAAAGATGGATTCTTTTTTTTGGTAAGTAGAGATGATGCGTGGAATATGAAGCTTGTAGAACGAGTTTATTTTGATGAAAGTAATATAGATTCAGAATTAGCTACTATTGGAGGCGTAACCATCAGATATTTAAAAATAAATCTGAAAGCAAAGGAAGGTAAATATTTAGCTTTAGTTCTTGCAAATCCAACTGATGATATAAAACAAATAATTGAAAAGTCGGAAACTCCATGGTTGGAAACACTTGAGTTCAAGGAAGGATACCTAAAAGATCCAGGTGGTTTGGAGAAAGTATTGACCAATATCATACCAAAAGGTAAATCTGTGACCTTAGAAAATCTTTATCCTACCATAGAGGTGGGGGCCGAAGAGACTGTAGTTATACCCTTAGGCAGAATATTATCTAAAATAAGTTTTCAAAATGTTAATCCACTTGTGCCACCAAATTACCCTGGGAAAGTAGTGATAAGGCCTATATTAAGTGACAGCGAATATAATAAAATGCCCGTTGTTTCTTTCCGAACTGCTAATTTAGGACTTGTAAATATTCCTAAGAAATTGTACTTATGGCCCAATTATATTCAAATGACTAATAATAAATTATTTCCTATTAGTCCTCACAAAGGTGCCTACATAAAAAATATTTCAGAATCTAAGAACTACTGGAATAAAACCTTAAATGATTATGTGTATTTTCAAAATAATCAAACAACTATAGGGGGTACACATAAACATATAGGAGAGAACTTTGAAAAATACTCTTATTATTTACCTGAAAATATAGGAACTGTATATAACGAGAACTCGAATGACTATGAAGCATATCGAGGGTGTGTTACTGCCATAATAATAAGAGTGAGAGAAAGAGGGTTGTCTGATTTTGTATCCTTCCAAGAAGCGGGTAACTCATATTATAACTATTTAGTACATAGCAAAGCTAAACCTAACTGGTCTGATCAAAATTTGATAAAAAAGAAAGATAAGATTCTTTATGAATATAATGGATATATGTACTACTACTATTATATAGTGGACCCCAATTATAAAGTAAGTATGAAAAATGGAAGAGTGCAGAGTTTTCCTGCCATCTTTAGAAATACAAATTATACAATTAATATGCCTAAACTACATAAGATAGGTACAAATGCTCCTGGACTAAATTTAAGAAAAGCTGTTGATAGAAGCTATAATGTTTTCAATGAATTAGAGAGTGTGAATAATGCAAGATTTAAAGGTGATCTGGGTAGCCCAGAGTCTCAAGAGATCATAATTACTACTGAAGAATGAGTCGTATTCAAATTTCTTGTTGGAATGTATTGATAAGTAGTTTTGTAAAGGAGATGTTAAACGAGTCTTTTTATACCAGGTTTTGTCTAGATGAAAAGAGTTAGCTATTGCGTTTAATCCAAGTTATAATAACACTTACGATGTATTCTTGCTCTTGAGCAGATAGAATTCTACCCGATAGAATCTGATGCCATTTATAAAGACATCCTCGGCAGCAGCATCCAGTGGCATGTTGTGCCATAAAAACGGGGTGTCCATGCATGGGGGTTTGTTTTCCATCATTAGGTATTATAGCTGGAGCTAGTCTTTTTGCGATAAAGTCGCTTGCATGTTTCTGTATGGTCACTAAACCTTTATCGTGAATATAAATTTTATCCTTTACAGTGAGGTGAAATTTACTTCTAAAAGTGGACTTAGCTAACTTATTAAATAAAGCAGCGTGATTATATTGGGTAATTAATGCTTCAAGATGTTTTTCTTCGGATGAAATGAATTCCGAATCTTGAAACAAGTCGAGTTGTTTATTCTTAGAATTGGATCTCATGATTTTGTATTGTAAGTGTTTTACTCTCTAAGTATGTAAAACACGCGTCTAGTTGCCGAAAGCTATGCTGGATGGGATGTGTGGACAAAATTAAATACTAATAGTATTACTCCTTTTTATTGCTTATAATATTTCTAAATACATCTCTAGAACTCTCTTTTCTGAATAATAAAACACTAATACTTATGCCTATAGCAAGAGTAAAAAGCAGAGAAACAGTAAGCATAAAATTGTGAACCATCTCGGGGAGAATAGTCGAATCGTTGAGAAGATAATTATAATCAGTACTCTTAATGCCAGCAATCATAGTGCGATAAGCGTACATTCCAGGAATCATAGTGATACATGCTGGCATCGTAAATACGACAGGAGGATGATCAACACAACGTGCTGCAAATATACCTATAAAGCCAATAAGTACCGAGGCTGCTAGGGTAGATGAGATTAACCCAAACTGAAGTTGTATTAGAATAAAACGTAATGCATGCCCCATTCCGCCTAGTAGCCCTGCCACATAAAGTACTTTTCGAGACGTTCCAAATAGAATAGCCCAACAAAAACCTACTGTAAAGGCAATTCCAAAATCACGTAATATATCAAGAATAGTGAGTTCCATTATTTTGTTATTTTAGAAGTTCTGAATACCAATAAGTGTAATGCAGAGGGTCATTCCTGCAGCAATGCATAGAAGTATAAACCCACTAAACAGCATTCTATTTATAGAAGATGAAATGTATCCCTCTATAAGGTCTATAACTGAATTGATGAGTGGTACACCAGGTATCAAATATAATACAGCTGTCGCTATAGCAGCTTCAGGAGATCTTCCTACATTAAACTTTGCCGCAAGACCTGTAACGAGGGTGGTTACAAATGCTGCCGCTGTAATATGTATAATCGTATTGTACTTCTTCTTAGCCATAAAGGATCGAACTAAATACCCCAGAAAAGCAGCTCCAAAAGCCACTAGAGCATTGAGGTAATCTCCGAAAGAGAATAGGCATAAGCCAGCACAAGAAGTAGCAATAGCTATGGCAACCGTAAACGTATTATAAGCTTTTAATGTAGTAATATCTTGAAATAGATCTTCTACTTTTTTGATGTCGAGCTTTTCGTCATGTACTCGCCATGATAAAGCTGAAATTTTAGATAAAATATCTAGGTGGATATTATGTGTTGGCGTTTCCCTATATCTTGTTACTACATTGGTAGGGTTGCTTTTATCTATTACAGTGGTAAGTACACCTTTAAAAGTAAGGTGAAGATGCACTTCGAAGTTCCATACATTCGCCATGCGGTTAATATTTCTATTTACACGTCCGCAGTGGGCTCCAGATGCAATAAGATAAGTAGCAATATCAAGAACAAAATTTGCTATGCGCTGTGCTGGAATAGTAATCAT
>NZ_DYYK01000060.1:0-2566 GCF_020741705.1 Bacteroides coprosuis | reverse complement strand
ATAATACGAAATAGATATAATTCCTTATCTTTGCCACTTATAATGAATAAACCAATATTACATATAGAGAATGCGTGCATCTCTTTTGGACATGGTAAATTGTTTACTCACTTCAATTTAGACCTACATTTGGGTGAAATGTATTGCATAACTGGTGAATCTGGCAAAGGCAAAACATCTTTACTAAATGCTATTCTGGGCTTTGTACCCTTATCGGAAGGCTCTATTGTAGTTGATGGATTAATCCTTGGGGTTAGTACTATAGATGAAATAAGAAAAAGAGTAGCTTGGATTCCTCAAGAATTATCTATTCCATCAGAATGGGTTTCTGAGATGGTGCGTATTCCTTTTAAACTAAAGGCCAATCGCAACATCAAATTCTCCGAAAAAACACTGTATAAACATTTTGAAGCATTGGGCTTAGAGCATGATTTATTAGAAAGAAGAGTTACTGAGATATCGGGAGGTCAGCGTCAACGTATTATGATCGCTGTTACAACTATGTTACAAAAGCCATTAATGATAATTGATGAACCAACCTCTGCACTAGACCCCGCATCGGTGAGTAAAGTAATTCGTTTTCTAAAGAATGAGACTCAAAAGAGTACGGCTATTTTAGCTGTTACACACGATAGAATCTTTGCAGATAGTTGCGATAAACGCATCTTTTTATAACGATATGAATTGCTGAAATACAGCTATAAAATAAAACAGAAGTGGGAACTATAGATATATCATTTTTAAGTTTAGGCATAGGGTTACTCTTATCTTTTATACCTCTTTATTATCTATGGAAATTTAAAACGTGGTTGGTCAAAGCAACAGCCATAGCTATTATACGCATGATTGTGCAACTATTTTTTGTAGGAATGTACCTCAAGTATCTCTTCTTATGGGATAATCCATGGATCAATATCCTCTGGGTAGTAGTTATGATTTTTGTTGCCTCACACACAGCACTTGCACGTACTCGCTTAAAGCGAAGTGTATTAATGATACCCATTGTTATCGGTTTCTTATTTAGTGTTATTACCATAGGTGTGTTTTTTCTAGGTATAGTACTGCAAATCGACAATATATTTGATGCTCAGTACTTTATTCCCATATTTGGCATATTAATGGGCAATATGCTTTCGAGCAATGTAATTGCTTTGAATACTTATTATTCGGGTTTGCAGAGAGAGCAACAACTCTATTATTACTTACTAGGCAATGGAGCTTCTCAAAAAGAAGCCAGAGCACCATTTATCGGTCAGGCAATGATAAAAGCCTTTAGTCCGCTGATAGCTAATATGGCTGTAATGGGACTAGTAGCTCTGCCAGGTACAATGATTGGTCAGATACTCGGAGGAAGTAGCCCCAACGTAGCAATAAAATATCAAATGATGATTGTAGTCATCAACTTTACAGCATCTATGTTGTGCTTAATGATTACGATTACACTATCCTCAAATAGTACATTTAATAAGTTTGGAGTGATGAAACCCGTGTTTAAAGAAGAAAAATAAAAACAGCTTGAATATGCTCTGTTTACCGAATTATAGCGAAGATTCTTTTGAAGTAAAAATAATGAAGCAGATTGCTCTCCACCCACAAAATAAATACTTTATTACCGTGGAGTTTTCAAAGAAAGGAGAGAGCTTACCTTTATATTTACAAGATTTCCTTACAGATAAGAGCAATCAGTATCAAGAATCCCAACCATTTACGAGAGTCTATAGAGAAGGAGATTGGCGACTTATTCTCACTTTTATTCCACGTAATAAACCCATTGATAGGCGGTTTGCTTTGGCCAATACTTTTGTAAAACTATGCCAGAAGCAAAAAAAATAAAATGTTTGATATATTGACTGTATTTAGACAATCAAAGAATAGACTATAATTTGTCCTTTTTCAACACAATTAGGATATTCAGAGAGCTTGGAGCTTATGGGTTGCTTTTTATGAGGTTACGATTCTAATTAAAATAGAACAACTTTTTCTTAAAAATAGTAGGAATCCCTTTTGTAATGACAATATAAATTACCTATATTTGTTATTAAACATTTTCACATTCTTGCTTTATGGATTATAATATAAGAAGATGGAAGCCAACCGATATAGATGCGTTGGTGAAGCAGATGAACAATATTCACATATGGTCTTCATTATCTGAAGATATACCTTTCCCTGCAACAGCAAAAATAGCTAAGAATTACTTGGATAAATTTTGTCAGAAAGGTGTAGAATATGATATCTATGCCATAGAAGTTGACAATGATGTAGTAGGGGGTGTAGGATTTACCAGAATGAAACCACCTTTCTCTATTGTCTATCAATTGAGTTTTTGGTTATGTCCCGATTTTTGGGAAGATAATTTAATGGATGAAGTTCTAGATAAACTTGTAAAACATTCTTTTTTCCACCTTCCTGTTATGAAGCTAGTCACAGAAGTTTTTGATTATGATGATAAGGCCATACGTGTACTCGAAAAGCTAGGTTTTGAGAAAGAAGCTGCACTTCAAAAGGTAGCATTAAAAAGTGGAAATATTAGTGATTTGTACTTTTATACACTTTCAGAAAAAGA
>NZ_DYYK01000059.1:0-8287 GCF_020741705.1 Bacteroides coprosuis | reverse complement strand
TAATTACTATGAGGTACAGCTTTTTCATCAGATTTAGATTTTGGGATTTTGATTACTACAAATATAATCTATATTTTAATATCGGTTACATCTATTTTGTTTTATTTAGAATTGTGTATTTATTTTAAATAATACAAGATGGGATTGATGCTGTGAAGTATTTATAAGAATCTCTAATTGGTTACTAACGGTGTACTATTCTTGATTATAAATAGAAAAGTAGCTCCTAGTGCGATTAGGAGCTACTTTTAAAGCTTTAGATAAGAAGACAAGAGATTCTCTTGTTATTTCTTTTGTATGGGGTCGCTTAATTCGCTTTCATGATTATTTTCATTAATTGCTGTAATGTAATATTTCCCAGGTTTAGTTATTTCGTGAGATTTGTCTTTTGTTATAGCAACTAATTCAGCGATAACTTTTTTAGCATTATATAGATCAGGTTCTACTCTATAAATGGCAAATCTATAATTTCCATTGCCACTATTCCATTTCAATGTATTCCCAACTAACTCTAATTCTCTAGGAGTATTAGGTCGTGGAATAACTTCTCTTCCATTGTGAGGTATTAGGGCTGGACGGTTGAATTGCTTTTTTATTATGTTAAGAACAGCTTCTACTTTTTCTGTAGTAAAGTATTTTGCAGAATAGAATGAAGCTCCTTGATAGCGTGGGTATCTTTTAATAGTATTAAATTGTTGATCCAGTAACTCGGCTGGGTAATTGGGTTTTCCCATGTTATATATGCCATAAGCGACCATAGGTATTGCTTCATAACTGTATCTTGACCAATAGCTAGTCCAGTTGTTGAAATCAGTCATCTGATAATAGAGTTGAGGCATTACAAAATCAAGCAAACCTTCTTTACACCATTTTTCTACATCTGCGTAGATTCCTTGATTATTTGCAGCATTTCCTTGGGGACTTATTGTGAATGATAATTCTGGTTTTTTACTAACGATTAATTCATGTATAGTTTTTACCATTTCATTTACGTTAGCAAAACGAAATTGTTCAATTGTTTGATTAGGTGTGCCTAGTTCTTTAAAATCCTCATCATCAAGGAACTTTTCTCCAGACTCTAGAGATGGATAAAAATAGTCATCCATTACTATGCCATCAATATCATAATTAGTTATAATTTCTTCAATTATGTTTTTAAGTCTTTCTCTAACTTCTGGTCGAGCAGGATTATAAACTCTTATTTTTTGACAGTCGATGTACATTTTTTTATCTATATCCATCAATAGTGGAGGAAAAGCGTCAGTTTGATTTGCTCTTGTGGCTATTCTGTACGGATTGATCCATGCATGAAACTCTAATCCTCTTTTGTGTGCTTCCTCAATCATGAATTTCATTACATCATAGTTTGGAGCTTTCCCTCGTTCACCAGTAATGTTTTTGCTCCATGGTTCATATTTAGATTCGTAAAAAGCATCTGCCATGGATCTAACTTGTACAAAGACTGTGTTAATGTTGAATTTAGCAAACTCGTCTAAGTAGTCGATGTACATTTTCTTTTGTGCTATTTCATTATATTTCTGTTGAGGCCAATCTAACTCCCATACAGTTGTAAGCCATACGGCTCTCATCTCCTTTGGAAGTATAATTTCTTGTTGAGAAGGTCCTGAATTTTCTCCAGGACCTTCAATGTTATTATTATCGCTGTCACTACTACAGGATGCTATTAATCCCATAAGTATGACTACAGCAATTTTTTTGATGTTTTTCATATTTAAAAATCTTCTTCTTCAGGTTCTGCAATTGGAACCTCTACTAAAATGAATCCTTGTGCATCTGCTGCTCCAAATATACAGAGTTTATTGTTAACAACTGCAGCACCACAATTAGTCCCAGGAGAAGTTGTTGCATCTGCTCCAAAAGCTTTTTCAAATACTGGTTTATATTCGTTTGCATTAAGTAATTCTAATGCATCAGTAATAGTTTCTCCATTTGTTATATCATAAACGTAAACTGATTGTGCCGAATCTGCAGAGTATCTTGCTGCAGTTACACCTACTAAGTAGCGTTTTTGATTAAAATTGATTACTCTAGCTTGATTTATTCTTTTAGAAACAGCTGTGACTTTGGTAACAAGATTTCCTCCTTCATCAACTAACATTAAAGCAGCATCGAACCCTGTGTAAATATAATATGGGGTGCCTTCTACTTTAGTGAAAGAGAAATATTGTCCTCCAGCTTCACCTGAACTTCCTTTTGGATAGATTATATCTATACCTCCAATGTTTTTGAAGTTACTGACTTTAATACGTCTGATTTTATTTGACGCATTGTTTTCAAAGAAAATATATCCGTTGCCATCTTTATCAATATACATATCCATACTATCTCCAAAACGGCCTCCTTCACCAGCTTCACTGATGTCTTTTTCGAAAATTACTTCTGGTTTTGCTTGTGGTGTGCTCCAATAGTAAACTTTTATGATGTTTCCAGCCATATTGGTAATATATACTTTGTCTTGAAATACTCGACCTGCACTTATTGGAAATGTACCACCACTAATGCCTTCTGTATTTAGCATAATTGGATTATCCAGTTTATTAGCGAGTATGTCTTCCGTTTTTAATAAATGAGGATTAATACCACCATGTCTAGACACTATTAATGCATATTTTTCATTAAAATCTGTACCTCTCGTTGATCCAGCACTAAAATGTGGATATACATTCTTTCCTGATACGCAATTTTCAAATAGTTTGGCTTTGTTAAAATCTCCGCCAAAAACAGGAGCAATAATTCTTATGGTTGCAAAGTATTCTCTGTATCTAGTATCATTAAGTACTTTTATAACTTGGGTGTCTTCTGTTTCTCCTTCTTTTAAAGTGAAATTATAAGTTTCTTTATCTAATAAAGCACCACTTGATAATGTCGCTTTGAATTTTATTGCGGATAAATCCGTTTTTGGATCTAATCTAGGAAATGCAATTGTCTTTTTATTTTCATCAATTTTCCCTTTTATTTCAGTATTTCCATCTATGCCGCCATTCGTGATGCTGATCTCTTCAATTACTGTTTTGTATTTAACAGTATTCATCTCATTATCACTGCTGCTACAAGAATATATAGTGAAGAGGAGGGGGGCTATAATTAGCCCCATATGTTTAATATATTTTTTCATGTTATAATCTTTTAAATCTTTGGTATTTTAGAGATTAATCTTGAGTGCCCCAACCTTCGGTTTGTTTTAATTCATAACCTTTATTTTTGTAGTCAGTTATGTTGTTTTTTCCGACAGGTGATAGATATGGATTTATACCAGGTTGATCAAGAACTGTTAGTCTATGTTTACTATTAAGATGTCTGAAGAAACCAATCATCTCAGCACCATTGGAACCATTATATTTAATTTGTTTTCCATCTTTAGTAATAACAGAAAGGATACCTATGTTTTTAGTAGATAATTCTCCTGGTAGTTCTTTTGGGAAATTAACCCATGTACCAGTTAGTAAATCCAGATTTTTATTTGTATCCATGTATTCAAGCTTAGTCCAACGACGCAGGTCTACTATTCTAGAAAATTCGAAGGCTAATTCCATACGTCTTTCTCTTCTTATTTCCCAGATTAATCTTGAAACATCATCATCTCTGTTTGGATCATTTGGTAAATCACTAATATTCATAGGAGCTGTTTTCGTAACACCTTTTGCTATTGCTTCTTTTGCTAATGGTCTGTTTCTGATCTTATTTATAGATTCATCTATGTCGGTTTGTGAGACAGCTGTACCTCCAATTGTTGCTAATTCTGCTTTTGCTTCAATCCAATTGAGTAATACTTCTGCAAATCTTAGTACAGGATAATCATTTTTATTATTAGTTGAAGTGTATTCTGTTGGAACTGCTTCTCCTGCTGCAGCAAATTCTGGACCCTCGCGGTCTATGAATTTAACAATGTATAAATGAGAAGACTTAGATAGAGGTGTTGGTTTATCCCAAAAAGAAGCTTCAAAGCGAGAATCTCTTGTCTTAATTAGATTAGCAATACTAAAATCATCACTATTTTCAACTGTTGAAGTAGTATAATCTTTACCATCATTGCATATAAAAGCCTTAATTAAATCAAGAGTAGGACCCACACTTCTTGATTCCGCCATATTACAATATGTAGCAACACAGTGAGTGATTTGATGAGCTACATCGTAGTGTCTATATAGAATACAGTCTCTGTTTCCTTTTAAGTCTTCTGATCCAAAAAGACTTCTGAAATCAGTAACAATATCAAATTTTCCACTATTACGAACGATGTTAGCTGCTTCAATGGACAACTCTAAGAATTTTTTGGCTCTATTATTGTCTTTATAGTAATATTTAAGAGTAGTTCCTTCTATAAGCGCATAACGACTTATAAAGCCTGCAACAATATATCTATTAACACTTTGATCTCCATCATTTAATCGAACATTTGTCATCGCAAAAGTTAAGTCGTCATATACATGATCCATGACTTCATTACGAGGAGTTCTTGATTTATATAGTTCATCAAAATCATTGTCTGCCACTACATGACTATAATAAGGAACATCTCCAAATACTCTTGCTAAGTTTGCATATTCAATACCACGAAAGAAACGAGCTACTCCTAACCAGTGATTGTATGCTTCTTCTGAAAGTATACTTTTCATTCTTTCTTCAATGCGGTTAATCATTAAGTTAGCTTTTCTTACCCAAGCAAAGTTCCAAGTTGGTCCACTATAAGTGGATTGCCATGCTGGCGCTTTCTCGTCAATAGAAGTACTTCCTTTTGATGATGGTATAGTTCTTTCGAATTCAGCCTGATTACCTTGGTTAAGCATATCGTCATTGAATTCATAACCTAATAAAGCGGCATATTGAGAGTTGTAGCCAACACCATAGCCAGTGAAGGTTTTAGCGTAGAATTCATGAGCAAAAAGTCTAACCTTTGTTTCACTCACCCAAAAAGTATCATCATTTGCATCGGTTTTAGATGGTCGGTCAAGAATATCGCTACATCCCCCAACGATAAATGTTATGATTGATAATAATATTAAATATTTAGTTTTCATATTTCTAGTATTAAAAATTAGAAGGTTAGTTGAACACCGAACGACGCTGACTTGAATACAGGAGCTCCTGTTCCTGTTCTTCCTAAGTTATAATTACTACTAAACATAGAATAACCGGAAATTGCTTCTGGGTCAATAGGTAGACCTCTTAGATTATCGAATGTAAAGAAGTTTTCAAGTGAAAGATATAATCTAGCTTTATTTAGGTATACTTTTTTGAGTAAAAACTCAGGAAAGCTATACCCTATTGTGATGTTTTTTATTCTTAAGTAAGACATATCAAGTAAGTACTTTGATTGTACTTGCATACTATAACTTGTGTCTGAACCTCCATTATCCCAAGCTCTAGGATAGAATGCGTTAGGTCTATCTTCTCTCCAATAATCTTTAGCAATAGCATCTGCCATAGCTCCTTCTTTAGCAAAGTATCCTGGAATAGCTAATTGGCCAGAACCCCAAATTTCTCTTTTGCCAATACCTTGCATGAAAATGGAGAAGTCAACTCCTTTATAGTCAGCTCCAAGTCTGATGCCATATTCATATCTTGGTGTAGTGTTTCCTATCACTTTTCTATCACCAGGGTTGCCTACAGTGCCATCGCCAGGAGTAATATAGCCATCACCATTTAGATCTTTATACTTTACATCGCCAGGGCTAAATATTACAACACCTTTACCATCTTCTAGGTATGTTTGGTAAATGGGATTTTCACCTTTTAGCATATGAGTTTCTTTCGCAACTCCATCAATTATAATTGTAGTTTTTTTAATAGAGCCATCATCATTATAGACAAAGTCATCTTTTTGATAAAGTCTATCTGTTACGTAGCCATAAATATCACCAAATCTTCGACCTGTTGAATATCCGTTTGATAGTTTTCTATTTGCATTAGGAGTCATATGATCTGCTCCTTTGGTTATAATAGTTGTAGCATCAGCAATAGAAGCCATACCATTAATACCTAGACCATTTTCAAATCTATAACTAAAGTCAAAAGCCAATTCCCATCCTCTAGTTCTCAAATTACCATAATTGCCTTTTGGAGCTCCTGTTCCATGAGTTTCAGGAAGTGCATCTCCAGGTAAAATCATGTTTTTCGTGTCTCTTTGGTACCAGTCGAAAGTTACTCCGAAGATATTTTTATAAAATCTAAAATCAAATCCTAAATCTAAAGTTTGAATATCTTGCCATGTAATATCTCTTGCTACAGCGCCTGGAGTTCCGTATCCCCAAAATGGTATACCATCGCTACCTAGCCAAGAGGTCTTGTATTGGTTCATTTTAGGAAAGTATAAATGATTTGGAACAGTTTGGTCGCCAATAATACCCCATGAACCTCTTATTTTAGCAAAACTTAATACCGGCTCAACTACTTTCATGAAACTTTCATTAGACAAGACCCATCCTGCAGAGAAAGAAGGGAATGTTCTCCATCTTACATCTGAGGGGAATTTAGATGTTCCATCATAACGCATGTTTGCTTCCACTAAATATCTATCTGCGAAAGAATAGTTGACACGGCCAAAGAAACCCACTTGTGATTCCCAATTAGCTGTAGCATTAACTGTTTCAGTTCCTACTGCAAAATCGAACTGAGGATTATCTAAGTCTAGTAAATCCATTTTTTTCGAGAAGTTACTTTCCCAGTCTTTTTTTACAATATTTGAACCAACCATGAATTTAAATTTATGCTCTTGCTCTTTTCCTAAATTTAAATTGTATGTAGAGTATATATTAAATACATGTTGATCTACTTTACCTGAATTTCTTGAAATCCAGCTTTTATCTTGATACATAGTTTGAGGGAATTGATATGCTGGCATTCCTCCAACATCTGTTGGTTTTCCAGCATCATCTACATATACTTGATTTCCATCTTGATCTTTCCAAGCAATCGGAGTATACCATATGTCTCCACCTGATAGAGTAGGACGTGCAGCATTCGTTATGTTTTGTTCGTTTGAATAAGTATAATCAAATCGGATATCCCAGTCTTTTAGCGGTGTAATAGTTGTACCTAAGTTTACGCTATAGTATTTGTTTTGTCTGTTAGATGTAAATGTAGTAGCTGTTTCATAATCAGGTGTCCTTAGTGGCATATCGCGTTCAGTAACTCCAACAGGGAATAATCTGCTCCATCTATAAAGGTATAGCCACGGGTCTGAAACTGTTGTACCAAATTCAGGGTATCTTTTGTTTCTATCTGAATAAATTGCACCTGCTCTTACTGAGATATATTTGTTAAGCTCTGATGAGAGATTGAAAGAAGCATTGTAGCGCTTGAAGTCGTCATGTTTTGCTGGTTTCATTAGACCTTCTTGCTTTAAATATCCCAAGCCAATATTATAAGCTGTTTTTCCAGATTTTCCATTAACAGAGAGATTATGCGTTTGTGAAGGAGTCCAATCATTAATCATTGCTTTAGTACCATCATAAATACGATAACCAAATTTATTAACTCCATCAAAATACCAATCTCGTCCATATACAACAGGATCTGAATCTTTAACGGTTCCACTATACTTGTTTTGCCATTCTTTCATTTTTTCAATGCTCTCTTCATTGACGCGCCAAAAACCTCCTGCAACGTCGTCTGATCCTCTGTTTCTTTGCGCATCAAGAGTGTATTGTAGCCCTTCAATCCCAGCCATTTTTATTTTCTTTGTTGGGTTTTGCCAAGAAAAGTTTGATGAGTATGTTATTTCAAATTTATCAGTCTTAGCTCCCTTTTTAGTGGTTATTAAGATAACACCAAAAGCACCCTTAGCACCATATATGGAGGCTGAAGCAGCATCCTTTAACACAGATATAGATTCTATATCGTCTGGGTTTATCATTTGAATGCTTGGGATTTCAACGTTGTCAACAAGAATAAGTGGCTTGCTACTACCTTCGATAGAAGCTATTTGTCCACGTATTTTCATTACAGGGTCTGACCCAACTTCTCCAGATGGTACTGTTACTGTTAAGCCTGATACAGCTCCTTGTAATCCACGACCAACGTCTGCAATAGGGCGACTAGCTAATGTCTCATCCACTCGTACTGAAGCTACCGCACCTGTTAAGTTTTCTTTCTTCTGAGCACCATAACCGACAACAACAACCTCGTCTAGTAGCTCTGAGTCTTCTTTTAGAGTTATTTTTAGATTGTTTTGTGCTTTTGTTTCAATTGCTTTAAAGCCTATATAGCTAACTTGTAGTGTAGCTCCAGGTTTTACATTAATAGAGAAATTTCCATCAATATCGGT
>NZ_DYYK01000058.1:0-10867 GCF_020741705.1 Bacteroides coprosuis | reverse complement strand
AGTTTAGTTCTGTTTTATTACATTTATTATACAAAGAAAATTAAAAGATGTGGCTATACCAATCATTTTCAATTTAAGTAGTAGCGAAATGTTGTTAAATCAATCCTTTTGTTACATTTTTATTTTAGATTTGTAGTATTATACATCTATATATAACTTCTTATGTATATATAAAGAATATTTAGTTATAACAGAATTTAAAATTAAAAAGAAGAATGAAAGTAGCAATTGTTGGGGCTAGTGGAGCTGTAGGACAAGAATTCCTACGCGTACTAGAAGAAAGAAATTTTCCGATTGATGAATTAGTATTATTTGGCTCTCATCGTAGTGCTGGTAAGAAGTTTCAATTTAATGGGAAAGAAATCGAAGTTAAACTCCTTCAACATAATGATGACTTTAAGGGTATTGATATAGCTTTCACATCTGCAGGAGGTGGAACCTCTGTAGAATTTGCAGAAACTATAACTAAGCACGGAGCAATTATGATTGACAACTCAAGTGCATTCCGCATGGATAAAGATGTACCCTTGGTTGTACCTGAAGTAAATGCTACTGATGCTAAACATAGACCCAGAGGAATTATTGCAAATCCAAACTGCACTACAATTCAAATGGTTGTTGCTTTAAAGGCTATTAATGACTTATCTAAAATAAAAAAAGTTCATGTTTCCACTTATCAAGCTGCAAGTGGAGCTGGTGCAGCAGCAATGGATGAATTGTATCAACAATACAGAGAAATATTAGAAGATAAGGAGGTCACTGTTTCCAAATTTGCCTATCAATTGGCATTTAACCTCATCCCTCAAGTAGACGAGTTCACAGAAAACGGATACACAAAAGAAGAGATGAAGATGTACAATGAAACAAAAAAGATAATGCATTCCGATATCGAAGTAAGTGCAACTTGTGTACGAGTTCCTGCTCTTAGAGCTCACTCTGAAAGCATTTGGATAGAAACAGAAAAACCAATTTCTGTAGCAGAAGCCAAAGAAGCATTTAAAAATGGTGATGGTATCATTTTACAAGATGAGCCTAGCAAAAAAGAATATCCTATGCCTCTATTTGTAACAGGCAAAGATCCTGTTTACGTTGGACGTATCCGTAAAGATTTAACCAATCCGAATGGTCTAGCTTTTTGGGTAGTAGGTGACCAAATCAAGAAAGGTGCTGCTTTAAATGCAGTACAAATCGCCGAATACTTATTAGCAGAAAAAGAAGTCTAAATTCTTAAGACAGAATATATATCTGAAGGTCTATCTAATTTTTTAGATGGACCTTTTTTATGCCTCTTTCCATTAAAAAAATAGAAATTTTTGTAATCTAAATCATACTGCATGACACCGACATGATGATAACATGTCGGTGTCATCGTTTCATCATGTCGGTGTCATGCAATGAAAATGACTTAGTCATTTCTTATACTGAAACGATCAACTTTCTTCTATACCTTTTTGACAAGTATGAACAATAGACTGACTAAAAGAGTATCTCATTAAGAAGTAAACATCTTGTATACAATTACAGCAAAACTCAACCTTGGATTAAAAATGTTCTATTATTTAGAATTTAGATATTTAATTTTAGATTTATTTACATTTTAATTTTTATCTTTGTAGAAAATCATAGGACTTACTTAACATAAATATTCTATTCATATGAAACTCATTGCTGAAAGTAGCTCAACAAGAACTGAGTGGGCCGTTGTTGAAGGAGACAGTGTTATTAAACGTGTCTTTACAGAAGGTATAAACCCATTCTTTCAGACTCGTAGAGAAATCAGTAGAAGTGTTCGCCTAAACCTACCAGAAGAATTCTTTAGAAAAAAATTTGACTGCGTACATTACTACGGAGCAGGATGTACCTCTGCTGATAAAAAAGGAATTGTTGAGGCCTCATTAGTAGCACAATTTAAAACACCAATAGAAGTTGAAAGTGATTTACTAGCAGCAGCAAGAGGATTATTCATTCACGAACCTGGAATTGCTTGTATTTTAGGAACAGGCTCTAATTCATGCTTTTACAACGGAAAAGAAATAGAAAAGAATGTCCGTTCTGGAGGTTATATATTAGGAGATGAAGGAAGTGGAGCAGCTTTAGGAAAACTTTTCTTATCCGATGTTTTAAAAGGATTAGCTCCACAAGATTTAACGGAGTTATTCTATGATACATTCCGTATAGAACCAAGCGATGCAATGGAATCTGTCTATTCAAGACCATTCCCTAATCGATTCCTTGCAACCATTTCATTCTTCTTATCTGAGCATTTAGAGAATGAATATGTTAACAACCTTCTTGTCTTTAATCTTAAGAATTTCTTTGAAAGGAATATCAAGCAATACAATTATCATACCTATCCTATACGCCTAATGGGCTCCACTGCAGTACTTCACCAAGTACTGATTCAAGAGATTGCCAAAGAGTATGGTGCTGAAGTAGATCAAATTGTAGATAGTCCGATGACTGGTCTAGTACAATATCATTCAGAAGTATAAAATTAAACTAAATTCATAAAAATATATAAAATAGTGTTTCCAATCTAAAAATTAGATTACATTTGTGATGAAGCTCAAAAAGAGTAGATACACTCTTTTTTTACCCTTAAATGTTAATAATGTTAAACAATAAACACTAAACATTAACAAAGCCTATGAAAACACTTTAATCTAACACTGTACTATCCGTTTTCGCTAAAAACGTAATAATCACTTATAAATATTAATCTTTTATGGTTGAAAAACACAGAAGACGAGGACTAAATCTTAAAACACTCCTCGTTGCAATATGTGCTACAGGATTTATCACAAGTAGTAACATTGCAATTGCAGCTAATACTAATCATACTACTGAATATAGTATAGATCAGCAAAAGACACTTATTAAAGGTCAAGTGAAAGATGCTAGCGGTGAACCCGTAATAGGAGCTAGTATCCTTGAAAAAGGCACATCAAACGGTACAATAACCGATATTGATGGAAATTTCTCTATTAATGTAAAGCCTGGGGCTACACTACAAATTAGCTATATAGGCTTTAAAGCAATTGAAACAAAAGCACAAAACAATCTAAAAATAACTCTAAAAGAAGATTCAGAGCTACTAGACGAGGTTGTTGTTGTCGGTTATGGTGCTCAGAAGAAAGAAAACTTAACAGGTGCGGTAGCTTCGGTTGATATAGAAAAAACTCTTGGTGGACGCCCTGTATCAGACGTAGGACGTGGACTTCAAGGTACAACACCGGGGCTTTCTATAGCTGTACCAAGTGGTGAGTTGGGTTCAGATCCAACAATTAAAATTCGTGGTCAAATAGGCTCGCTTGATGGTGGATCCTCTCCATTGATCTTACTAGACAACGTTGAAATTCCAAGTTTACAAATGGTAAACTCTGATGATATTGAATCAATATCAGTTCTAAAAGATGCAGCATCAGCTTCAATCTATGGAGCAAAAGGTGCATTTGGTGTAATCTTGATTACAACAAAAAAAGGAGCAAAAACAGAGAGCGTTAATGTAAGCTATTCAGGAACATTTTCTTGGCAAAATATTTCAAAGAAAATGGATATGGCTAGACTGAATGGTTTAGAGTATTCAATTGATGCCTCAAAAAGAGTAAAAGGCCCTGGAGCTGCAGTGTCTGGTGCTTTCTTTCAGATGACAGAAGAAGGTCTAGAACTTGCTAGAGAATGGGATAAAAACTATGGAGGGAAATTAGGTCCAAATGACCCAATGGTATACGGACGTGACTGGTATGTGGATAGTCAAAAAAGAAAAATTGGATTGAGAACTTATGATCCATATGATTATATGATTAGAGAATGGGCTCCATCAATGACACACAACCTATCTCTTAATGGCAAAAGCGGCAAAACTACTTATAATGTAGGTCTAGGTTATCTTGACCAAGATGGTATTAACAAACCTGCAAAAAAAGACGATTTTAAGAGATATAATGCGTCCATAAAATTAAGCACAGAAATTAATAAATATGTAACAGTGCGTGCTGGAGCAATATATTCTAAGAGAGAGAAAAGGTATGCTTATTCTACAAGCTCAACTACTGCAGACCAGTGGTTATACTTATATAGATGGGGAAGCAATATGCCTTTAGGCTATGATGATGAAGGAGATATAATAAGAAGTCCACACTCTGAATTATCTCAAGCTAATACAGCCAAAAGAGAATGGAACTATACTAATATAAACCTAGGAGCGACCTTCAATATAATGAAAGATTGGACTCTAGATGTTGATTACACATATGCTGGTGAAGATAATATTATCAATGAAGGAGGAACCAGATACACAGCACTACAATCATGGGGTGGAGCTATACCGAAACTTGATAGTAATGGGAATCAAATATATGTAGACAACACTGGAGCAGTAGTTGATTCAGGAACTCCTGGAGCTATGCCTGCACAGAAATTAAGCTTAGTAGAATATACATCACATGGCTCGAATCCCGATCATATTTATAGAAGAGTAGCCAATGGTAAAAGAAAAACACTTAATATTGTAACTAATTATAACTTAGAACTAAGTGAACTCCATAAATTCAAATTTATGGCGGGTATGAATAGGGTTACCTATGATGAAACCTACAATTGGTCAAGAAAAAAAGATTTAACAGATATAACTAATCCTCAGTTTGATTTAGCTGTTGGACAACAAGAATCTAGTGGAGGAAATATTTGGGACGGTCAACTTGGCTTTTTTGGAAGAGTTAACTATTCTTTTGCTAACAAATATTTATTAGAAGCAAATATTAGATATGACGGGACCTCCAAATTCCCTAAAGATTTAAGATGGAGAGCATTCCCATCATTCTCTGCAGGATGGATCCTCTCTGAAGAATCTTGGATGGATTGGAGTAAGTCAATTCTTTCTTTCTTTAAAGTTAGAGGCTCATGGGGGATGATTGGTGATCAAACAGTACCAAATACACTATACACCTCTTTTCTACCTATTGGTGAAAGTTCTTGGCTAGACTACAGTGGCCAAAAGCTAACATACACAGGCATTCCTAGCGCTATTGATGCAAATATCTCTTGGCAAGACATAACTACATTAAATTTAGGGTTAGACACTAGATTCCTTGATGGAGAATTAGGTCTAAGTTTTGACTGGTATCAAAGAGATACAAAAAACATGATTGTTCCAAGTGAGGTTTCTTACTCTTTCGGTCAAGGAGCGCCTAAAGGGAACTATGGCTCATTAAGAACAAGAGGTTGGGAGCTAGCTATTGACTACAATCATAGATTTGAAAACGGATTGGGCGTTAATGCTATGGTTACACTATCTGATGCTCAAACTGAAATAACAAAATACAGCGACACTAAAAGTATCAATGACTGGTATGTCGGCAAAAAATATGGAGAAATTTGGGGTTATGCTACGGATAGATTATATCAAAAAGATGACTTTATCTATAACGGAGATAAAATAGAACAAACTTATGCACTTAATGGGAAAGAAGTAGCAAAAGGAACTCCTGGAGCTAAAATTGTAAATAAACTTAAAGATCCTAATGCCATTTACCAAGATTATCTACAAAGTGGAGATTTTATATTCGGACCTGGTGATGTTAAATTTAAAGACCTAGATGGTGATGGAAAAATCGATTCTGGATCAAACTCTATAGATAATGCTGGAGATAGAAAAGTTATAGGGAATAGCACTCCAAGATATGAGTATGGAATCAGGTTAGGAGCAGACTTTAAAGGTTTTGATTTTTCTATTTTTATGCAAGGTGTGGGAAAAAGACAAGTTTGGGGTAATGGATTCTTAGCAATCCCTGGATACAACTCTTCAGATGGGGCTATGCCAGAAACATTTGCTAAAGATTATTGGAAAGAAGACAGGCCCAATGCTTATTACCCTAGACCCTTTAATCAATCTGGTAATAATGACAAATATAACATGGTACAACAGTCAAAATACCTATTAGACATGTCTTATTTTAGAATCAAAAATATCACATTAGGTTATACTCTACCAATGCACATTACTAGTAAAGTAAAAATGCAAAAAGCAAGAGTTTATTTAGCTCTCGAAAACTTCTTTACATTTGATAATCTAAGAGGTCTGCCTATAGACCCTGAAGAAGTTCAGGGATTCTCGATGTTTAACAGTGACAATTACAACTCTGGAAGAACAGGTGTAGGTGCTCCTACCTTCAAAAATGTATCTTTTGGTGTTCAACTAAACTTCTAAAGGAATTATCATGAAAAAATATTTTATACATTTCTTAGCAATATCAGCTTTAATTTTTTCAGGATGTAATGATGTCTTAGACAGACCTGAAAAAACAAAACCAACAGATGACAATTATTGGAAAACAGAAACAGACTTAAGACTTTATACAAATCACTATTTTCCACAGTATTTTGTAGGATATAATAGCGGTTGGTCATCGCAATACACACCCCTAAGAGGATACAATTTTGCAGACGATTTCGCCTCAGTTGGAAAGCAAACAAACTTTGAAAACTCCATTCCAAGTAGCAGAGGAAGTGAAGCATTAAGCACTGAATGGTTAACACAATATGTTGGTCCAAATTGGAATTTTGCATGGATTAAAAAATCCAATATATTTATAGACAGGATAGAAAATAGGATGAAAAACCTAATATCCGAAGAGGCCTACAACCATTGGCTTGGTGTAGCTAAATTTTTCAGGGGTTTTGAGTATCATCGATTAACCAGCGTATTTGGGGATATTCCTCTTTATACAAAACCTTTTGATAACTCTAATTATCAAGAAATGTGGAAAGATCGAGCTCCACGTAATGAAGTTATGGCTCAAGCTTATGAAGATTTTAAATATGCTTTTGACAACATTAGACTTGATGATGGAGAACCTAGTGTTAATAAATATATTGCTGCTGCTTTCATCTCGAGAATCATGCTTTTTGAAGGAACATGGGTAAAATATCATCAAGGAGATAATGAGCTAGCAAAAAAATATCTTTCTTTTGCTCAAGAAGCTTCTGAGTTTATTATGAATAGTGGCAAATATGAAATTTCTGGTGACCACAAAAGCCTATTTGGCTCTTTTGATTTAAAAGGTCACAAAGAAGTCATACTTTATCGTCATTATGATGCAAGTAAAGGTGTTACACATCATATAGCATCTTATTCAAATGCATATGAAGCTCAAGTATCAGCACCAAACTTAGCTCTTGCTCAATCATTTATTTGCAATGATGGAAAACCTTATCTAAATTCATCTGTTGCTGATGCTAATAAACTTGACATCAAGAACATGATTAAAACAAGAGATCCTCGTTTTGAATCAACATTTATAGATCATCCTAAAGTACAATCAGCAACCTTATTATATGCTAGCAAGTTTATTGATAGAGTTGGGCCAACATATTGGAATTCAGGTAATATTCCTCCCCAATATGGCGGTGTAAGCAACGACAATGACTATCCGGTATTACGCTATGCTGAAGTTTTACTGAATTGGATTGAGATCAAAGCTGAATTAGCAACGATTGGAGGACCTGCTATTACTCAAGCTGATATCGATAAATCTATCAACTTAATCAGAAACAGAGATTTAGATGAGGTCGCTATAAATAAAGGAGTACAAAAAACAGCTCCAATGAAACTTTCTGAAATCAATGACGCTTTTGACCCCAATAGGGATCCAGAAGTATCTCCTCTTCTTTGGGAAATCAGAAGAGAAAGACGAATGGAGTTTGTATTTGAATATTCTAGACTTCTAGACATCAAACGATGGAAAAAGTTAGACTATATGAATAATGAAAAATATCCTAATACAATGCTAGGCTTATGGATTAATGTACCTGAAGAGTTACCAGAAATACTGGAAGACAAGGAAGGTAAACCAAGAGCAGTTCAAGTAGTCAATGAAGATGGAGTAAAAATCACTTATGATGGAACTAATAGAGACAAGATGATAGGGTTCTATGTTCCTGAAAATGCAAAAGCAAGAGACTCCTTTACAGATAGATCTTATTTGTCTCCTATTGGTCAGGCACAAATTGAACAATACGCAGATAAAGGATCTAAATTAACTCAGACCCAGGGTTGGTAAAAATCAAAAAAACAATCTTAACAAACCAATTGAAATGGGTGCCAGCTGGCACCCATTTCTTTTTTTTAATACATTATGAAAAAGCTCATATTAATCCAAGTATTCCTATTAAGTCTATGTATCCAAGTCTATTCAAAAGAATGGATTCGAATTAATCAGCTAGGATATATGCCTCACTTAAAAAAAATAGCAGTTGTACTTAAAGATGACAGTGATACCTTTCAAGATTGCTATTTAGTTGATGCCTTTACAAATAAAAAAGTATACTCCTTTAATAAAATTCAAGCTACCGGGCCAATGGGCAATATGAAACAGACGTTTCGAATTGACTTCAGCGAATTTAATAAAGAAGGTAGCTTCTACATACAAACAGAGAAAGGAACCTCCCCCATTTTTCCTATCAACAATGAAGTTTACAAGGGAACTGCCGACCAACTTCTTATTTATATGAGACAGCAAAGATGTGGTTATAATCCTTTAGTTCAAGACAGCTGCCATACTCATGATGGCTATATCATCTACCATCCAACAAAAAATGGACAATATATTAATGTCAAAGGGGGATGGCATGATGCTGGAGACTACTTACAATACACAACAACTTCAGCTAATGCTATTTACCAAATGATGTTTGCTTATTCAGCTAATCCAACAGCTTTTAAAGATAATTATGGTGACAATGGAGTTCAAGAGCCAAATGGAATACCTGACATAATTGATGAGATAAAATGGGGATTAGACTGGCTAAATAAAATGAACCCAAATCCAGGAGAACTATATAACCAAATTGCTGATGATAGAGACCATATAGCCATGAGTCTCCCAAATAACGATACTATAAATTATGGGTACGGAAAAGGTTTAGGAAGACCTGTGTATTTTTGTTCTGGAGAAAAGCAAATAAGAGGACAATTTGAAAACGCAACGCAAGGTGTTGCTAGTACAGCGGGCAAATTTGCTTCCTGTTTTGCTTTAGGCTCTCAAATTTTAGCTCCATTCTATCCTGACTTTGCCACAGAAATAGGACGTAAAGCAGAAGCAGCCTATCAAGAAGGTATAAATAAACCTGGAGTTTGTCAGACAGCCTCAGTTCGCTCGCCTTATATATATGAAGAAATAAACTGGGTTGATGACATGGAATTGGGTGCTATTGAGCTATACAAAAGAACCAATAATACAAAATTTTTAAATCAGGCAATTGAGTTCGGAAGACAAGAGCCTATTACTCCATGGATGGGAGCTGATAGTGCTAAACACTATCAATGGTACCCCTTTATGAATATGGGACATTACTGGCTAGCCAAACATAAAGACAATAAGGTAAGTAACGAATTTATACGAAACATGAAATCTGGTATCCAGCGTACCTATGAAAAGGCTCAAACAAATCCTTTTTTAAATGGCATTCCTCACATATGGTGTTCTAATAATCTCACTGTAGCTATGCTTACACAATGTCATCTTTATAGAGAGCTGAGTGGCGATACCACCTATGAGGAAATGGAGGCATCTTTAAGAGATTGGCTTTTTGGATGTAACCCATGGGGTTCTAGTATGTTAGTAGAAGTACCTTTATATGGAATATACCCACAACACCCTCATTCGCCTTTTATTATTTACACCTCACAAAACACAACAGGAGGATTAGTTGATGGACCTGTGTATACCAATATATTCAATAACTTACGTGGAGTACATCTAAAAGATGGTGAAGATTATAAATACTTCCAACCTAAGGATATTGTATTCCATGATGATTTTCAAGACTATTCTACCAATGAACCAACAATGGACGGTACTGCAAGTTTTGCATACTATTTATCCGCTATGGAAAGAGAGGGACAAGAAAAGAATAAGTATGTCAATTCAGATAAAAATCAATACATTGATGGAGGAATTGTAAGAACCGATCCTTCTAAAAAAAATATTGCTTTAGTATTTACATCTGACCAATATATTGATGGCTATAAACAAATAATTCAGACTTTAAAAAAGCACAATATTAAAAGTAGTTTCTTTTTCACTGGTAACTTTGTAGAAAAATATCCTCAGATAGTTAAAGATATCTCTAGTGAAGGACATTATATAGGTACTCATGGAGACAAACATCTTCTATATTGTTCGTGGGAAAACCGAGATTCATTACTCCTTAAGAAAGAAGAATTTCATCAAGACATCATTAATGGCTGCAAAAAATTAATAGAACTAAATATAAAGCCTAGTCCTTTATTTATACCTTCTTATGAGTATTATAACAAGCACATTTCTTCGTGGACTAAACAGTTAGGTATGCAGATCGTAAACTTTACCCCACATAGTTTTTCAAATGCAGACTATACGACACCAGATATGAATAACTATAAGAATAGTAAAAAAATTTATGAGAGTATAATTCAATTAGAGAAAAGAGATAATTTAAATGGCGCTATTTTATTAGTCCATTTTGGAACTCATCCAGATCGAATAGATAAGTTTTATTCCCAATATTTAAATAAACTTATAGAGTATCTCCATAGGAACAATTATAATATCACCCCTGTTGAGGAAAGCATATTATAAAACACATGTGAATTAAATAACAAATTAGCTTGATCAAGCTAATTTGTTATTATAGAAGAGAGAGATTTTTTGCCGATAAACATAGTACTCCTTTATTCTATCTATGAGAGATCTAAATATTTAAAATAAATACACAATTCTAAATAAAACAAAATAGATGTAACCGATATTAAAATATAGATTATATTTGTAGTAATCAAAATCCCAAAATCTAAATCTGATGAAAAAGCTGTACCTCATAGTAATTA
>NZ_DYYK01000057.1:0-4111 GCF_020741705.1 Bacteroides coprosuis | reverse complement strand
ATGAAAAAATCGAAGATCAAAAAGAATTTAGGTGTTGCACTTGCTTTTATAGGATGTTATGCTGCTTTAAGTATATTGGTTGTACTGGGGAGTCCCAATTGGCCACGAACTATTGTCGAAGCAGCTCTCTTTGGTATTGGTATTGCTGGAGTAGCTATGTATGTGCGTAGCACTAAGCGTAGTGATTAAGATTCAATAATGGCACTTCCTTTTCTTTCTTAATTTACTACAATCCATTAACAATTCAATATAAAAAAGCCTCAAAGCAAATTTGCTTTGAGGCTTTTACCGAATATAAACGAAAACACACAATTTGAAAATTCGAACTATTTAGTAGTCATTTTCTATATTTATAGCAACCTAGAAGGGCATTGTACACAGCATTATCTGCTTTATACTTCTCTGTATTGTGACCTACAGTTGCTATGGCTTTACTTTTAAATTTGTATTAGATTGCTTCTTGACTCAAGTAATGTAATAGCTAGCTACAAAACATAAGAATAGAGCATTTGATTTTCTAATAGAACTGCTGATTTAGGAACAACTAGTAAGACAGAATGTTGTCCTAAATGAGGCTTTTATTTTTTCAAGTAAATATTGCTGCTTTTAATATCCTACTTCAATTACTGATAACTGATTTTTTACGTGGATGGAATGTCGTTTATCTGAAAACGCAGCTCAACTGGGCTACATAAAATAGCATATCTCTTTGCAACATTTCGGTCTAAGTAAAAGACTAGTTCTGAAATGATTATTTATATATATTTTATCTTTTTTAGTGCATGGTTTATTATGTAATCGGCATAGTATTCATAGAAAAGTCGTATCATTGCAAAATTTTTCTAATTAAATACCTAATGTATTGTAAAAATCATACAAATCGTGCTTCAGTTGCCCATTGTGAGAAGTGTGGTGACGCTCTATGTCAAGAATGTGCCGGAACTCATAAAGAAGTTTTATGTGATAAATGTGTGCAAAAAGCGAATGGAGAATTCATTATAGCAGAAATTATAATAGCTGTGTTCTGTATTGCGTTCATAACTATTTCTTTGTACATAAAGAAAAACTATTTTATGCCTCATTCAAATGATTTTAATGTCTTTTATCTCATTTTCTTTTTCATATGCATTTTCCTGTCAGGAATGTATTTATCCTACCGTTATATTTTAAGGGAGATAAAAGTTTATATACCCATTAATAATGTGCAATCATTAATTGTAGCACTCGTTATGTGCCCATTCTTGGGTCTAATTTATATGCCATATTTCTGTGTGAAACATTTTTACTCATTGGCCTTTACTTGTTTTATATATATGCATAATATGCTTAAGTTATATAGAAAATCGAAGGACTATAACTAAACTCGATAACGTTAAAAATAAAAAAGTGGTTGAGACATTGAATTCTCAACCACTTTCATAAACTTAACGATAATCTATATTGTAGAACTATTTATTTATCTTTTACACAGCGAACTGCAATACCTTGGTTATATAGCGCTGTTCCATATTCTCTTAGTCCTGATTTATCTCCTTGCATAATATATGCTCTTTCATCATCTTCTTTTTCTGTTGATGTCCATACTTTAAATTGATCTTCTCCCAGATGAGAACCTGAAGTTTGGTATAAGTACCCTGTATAGTAAAAGAAGATATCCTTAATGTCATCTTTAAACTGTATGTATGAATCAGTTATATCGGTCTTAAAAGTATATAAGTTATCTCTTTCTTTACTTGTAGGCATTCTCCACGTATTCATAGGTTCAACGAGTGAACATGGATCTGTTCCCTCATTTGCTATAATTTCGTCATACTTCATTTCTTTCTTTTCAGGTGTAAATACGTATCCTAAGTAATCTTTGCCATAATAAATTTCTCCAATAGGCATAGCATATGAGTTTTTAAACTTAAAGAACATAGGTTCCTCATCTTTTTCTCCAAAGACATATTTTCCTTCTTTCACCATTAAGTAACCCTCACTCCATTCTACATCAAACACATTTAGAGAAGTGCGTTCTTGTGTTACTGTTTTTTCTGTATTCTTTCCATTTACCCAAATTTCATAAATCTTATTTTTAGGAGTTAGATTGCTTGGGATTTTAAATTCTGCTGTAGGGTTATCTTTGCTGACTAATATCGTTTCGATAGACTTTGATCCCTCTTTTATTTCGATAGGGATATTAGTTAAGTCGGTTTCTATTTCTACTTTAAGAGTAAACTCTTTGTCAGAAACAGTTTCTTCTATTGGTGTATGACTTTTGTATATAGCAAAATTAGTTAATCCAGATTGCTTTATACTCTTACCCGAATTTTCTCCATTAATATAAATAGTGAACGTTCTAATATTATATGATTTAGCTTTAGGGATAGTTAAAGTTATTGTAGGTTCACTTGTTGTAGCTGTACCAGAAACTGTTGTTCCATCATTAGCTATTAGCTCTACTGAATAAGTATCAATAGATCCCGATTTGGTAGTAATGCTTATTTCTCCACCTTCTTCACTGATAAGCTCTGTGGGTGTGTGAGAAACATAACTAGGTAGTTCTAAATTTCTTACGCAACGAATAGCATTAAATGATTCTCTGTCTTGCTCTTCCAAGTCGCATTCTAATTCTTCTTTATTTATAGACATTTTAAAAGCAGCTGCTTTTCCTTCCTTGTTTATTGAAGAAGTCCAATAACTTACAAATTCATTTTTTCCTGATAAAATGCCTTTATCTGAGCATGTTCCAGCAAAAGGAAGACTTATTTTCCCTTCATAGGCACTCCAATAAAGAACTCCATCGTTTTCTACAGGAAAATCATTCATATTTTCGATTAAACTTTTAATTTCCCCTTGTGTAGGCATACGTAAGTAACCATCAGAAGCCATTATACATGGATCTTTTTCATCGATAGCGATTGAGCTTAGTTCTGTGGCTTGTTCTTTAGGGTTATAGATGTTTCCTGAGTAGGTTTCACCTTCTGTCTTTATACCCATAGAGCTTTTATGTTTGAAGAGTAATCCATAATCGGTTTTGTTGGGTGAAATAATAAATTTCTCGCCGTTTGTGGTTAGATTACCTTTTGTCCAATAGTTATTACCTATTTTTTCTAGACCAGCTTTTTGCCAACCTCTTTTTATTATTTTCCATTCGGAGTTACCTTCTTTTACTTCTATTGTGATATACCGTCTCTCGGGTGTAATATTTTCTCCAACAGTATATTCAATAATATCTTTATTGATATCTATTTCTTCTTTGATAATATCATCATCAATTTTTACTCTATAACTGAACAATTCGTTGGGTGTACAAATGTTTTTAGTGATGTTAATTGAATAATCATTTTGAATCCAATCGATGTGAGAAGACATCTCTGAATCATACTTTATTGTGTTATCTACATACGCAGTGTCATCATCACTACATGCGCTGAAAGGTAGTATAATACATAGATACAGGAATGACCTGATTGCTTTTTTAATGTTCATAGAAGCAAGATTTAAGTTTATAAATGGTTAAATATCCCTACAATCTATGTAATTATGCTAATAATAACAAGTATAAATAGCGTATAATTATAAAATATACCCATCTGGGTAACAATAGTATAGAGTTTTACCTTGTCTTTTTTTATTAATGACATTTTGTAATCCTACAGAATCGTAATGAAATGAAGATAATCTATATTTGTTGAGTAATATTTAAAAAGTTGGTTATGATTTACCTCTTTTGAGAAAAGTGATAAAAGTATCCTTTTGAGCGAAGAGGGACACTGGGGTGTTTTAAGGAGAAGAGTTTTATGGTCTTACCTTTCTCCTCTGAAACAATTGATTCTAACTTCTGTTTAGAGTAATGTGGTGGGGCTAAGTATCTCTATACTTAATAGGCTGGTTTATTTACTTTAGCTATCTAGCTGTTAGATTCAATGTCCTTACTAAGATCTGAAGTGCTTTCCAATAAATAAGCAGTGTCTGGTGTGTATTCGCCATCGGGAGCATAAATAATCCAATCCTTGATGTTTTCATTAATGGGTAGTGTTATCCGACTACCTTTACCTAGATTATTCGAGAAAGAGGAGGAAGTCATTATCTCTCCTGTTATTTTTTCTGTAGAAATCTGGATGACTTG
>NZ_DYYK01000056.1:0-13717 GCF_020741705.1 Bacteroides coprosuis | reverse complement strand
TAATACCATAGATAAAGACTGATCTGGGTTGATAAACGCAGAGTAGTGTATATTTGAATCTGTATTTCCTTTCGATTCTATTCTGAAAGCACCTGGCTTGATAACTTGTGAAAGGTGAGCCATAGTATAGTAATGACTATTAAATGTCATTGTTTTATAGTCTTTCGAACTAATGTCAATTGCACCCAAGCAGATGTTGCAACCGTATTTACGATAAGGACCATGTTTATCATCTAGCATGAAGTTCCACATAATTACAGCCTTGTTCCAACGATTGATCGTACCTAGGCAAACCTCTTTCATATTCCACATTAAATCTCCACCAAAGTCGTAGCCAGAGCCCCATAGTCCGATAGACATTTCTGTAAAGTAGATAGATTTATCAGGTGCTTCTTGGTGGATTCTATCTAGCTCAGTTACCTCACCACCATACGCATGATAAGCTGCACCATCTACATATTTACTGGCTTCAGGATCAGCATAGATGTGTAGAGGATATTGTTGTTGATCAAAAGTCTCTTCTTTTTCGTCATCGTAGTTGTAGTTATGATCGTAAGCGATGATTTTAGTTTTAATGTTGTTTGCTTCAAAAGCAGGTCCTAATGCTGTTTTGATAAACTCCTTTTGTTCCTGCCAAGTCATAAACAAAGAAGCTGAATTACTTCTATTTAAAGGCTCATTCTGAATGGTTACCGTGTTGATGGTAAAGCCTTCTTTTTCCATAGCTTGGATATACTTTACAAAGTAAGTAGCATAATCAGCATAGAAAGTAGGATTTAACTGTCCACTAGTCCAAGAATCAAAAGGCTCTAAATCGGTTAGATTATTTACCTTCATCCATTTAGGAGGTGTCCAAGGAGAAGCCATAATCTTTATATCAGGATTTATTGCTTGAATTTCCTTTAAAATAGGGAATAGGTCTCTTTCATCATATGGATGAATCTTGAAATTTTCAATACCTGGGGTATCGCAATACGTATATTCATCTAGAGAGAAGTCGGAGCAGCCGATAGAAATTCTAATGTAGCTGTAACCATACCCAGTAGAAGGATTAAACGTTTTTTCAAGAAGAGCTTGCCTATCTTCCTTAGTCATCTTTAATAGGTTATAGCAAGTAGATCCTGTAATGGCTGCGCCGAAACCTTCCATCTCTTGGAATTTCACTTCTGGATTAATTTCAATGAGATGAGTAGAAGCATGACTGCTATTAGAGGCTAAGGCTACAGCCTTATAATCCATTGTTAATGTTTTGTCTGCAGTTGTAGTGTACGTTTTTACCTCTGCCTCTGGTTTTGCACATCCCAGAATTAGTGCACTACAAAAAAGTAGTGTAGATAATTTCTGTATATTCATAATAAAGTTGTAATGAGGAGCCTTTTTAATGTCAAGGCTCCTTTTCTTTTTTTTTTATTTAAGTAAAAGAGAAACGACAGAAGAAGGAGCTAATTTATAAGTGAGCTTCTTGCCTGTGCTTTCATCTTTAATAGTGATATTTTCTGTTGTACCTCCGTTGTTTACTGCCAATAGAGCTCTTGTACCATCTGGGTTCAAGAAAGCCATTATTTTAATATCTTCAGGGAACATTCCTTGTAGATTGGCTTCAATACGTTTGGCTCCAGTACGGATAATCTTTCCAAAATGCCCTAGAAGGTAATACTCTAATTCGGGTAGTACTTCGTCGCCATCAATGGTTAACACGCCTCTACAGTCCTTGCAAAATTCCCCTCCTGGAGTTAGTGGACCATGTTGTGAATTTAGAGCAAGGTTGAACATCATAAAGTTGTTCCCTCCGTTGGCAATCATTGGGAATGCCATATCGTTTAGATAGTAAAAGAGTGTTTTCATTTCATCCTTTTCATTCCATTCTCCTCCCGATAATTCTGTCATATAGATTTTCTTATCTGGGAATGCTTTGGTCAGATTGCTCAACACACTAGGGGTACCTGCATAACCATGAAAAGCTGTACCTGCAATATATTCATTGGCTTCTTTGTTTTTAAGTACTGTTAGTGCATAGTCGTATATATCGAAGTTATGATCGAGTACATAGATTTCTGTAGGCAGACCTTCTTTACGAAGTTTTGGACCTAAATATTGACCAATGATGGTTGCCTGTTCTTCGGCAGACATGATCATAGAGGGGTGTACATTTGATTCAAACATCGCCTCATTTTGTAAGGTGATAGCTTGAATCGTAATCCCTTCAGCTTTCATTGCCTGAATGTACTTCACAAAATAGGTAGCAAAGTCATCGTAAACCTCTTCTCCTTTTAGTTTTCCCTTATTGAGCAAACCAGAATCTTTCATCCAAGCAGGAGCCGACCATGGGCTAGCAATAAACTTAATGTTTGGATTAATAGCTAGAATTTCTTTCAATACGGGGATTAAGTCTCGCTTATCAAGTTCGGGCACAGCAAAGTTTTCTATTCCGGCTTTATCGCAATAAGTATATAGCCCCATAGAAAAATCTGATGCTCCAATAGATAGTCGTATATGCTCCAAACCGATGCCTTCTTTTGGATCAAATAAGCTGTGTAGAGCTTTACTTCTAGCTTCAGTAGACATTTGAGTGAACAAATAAGCTGATGAACCGGTCATTCCACCTCCAAAACCATCAATGGTTTGGTATGTAATACTAGGATTAATGCGAATGACAAGTTTGCTAATCTCATCATTGTAATCGATGGGCAGCTCAGTTAGTTTATAAACTTTATTCTGATTGGTTACCCATAATCTTACTTCGTTTTGTTCAAAATTAGGATTCTCTTCCTCTTTTGGAAAACCTGAGTCGGTGTTATAGTCGACACAAGAAGTCATCAAAGCCGCAAAGAGAGAAAATATGATAAATTTAGTCTTCATTTTTCTGTGATTTATAAGTTAACTTTATCAGCGGTTACTACCTTCGATTCTAAGTTGATGGTAATTTTGTAAACCCCTGGAATTGCATCAGGAGCTCCATACCAGTTTCCATCGTCCTTGCCCAAGTCGGCATCTGTTTTTAGAATGTCAGGCATAGAGAAACCTGTAGATTTCTTTTCATTGCCCCATCCTGTATTCTCAAAAGGTTTAAAGTTTACGCTTTCTCCATCTAAGAAGATTGTTCCTTGATACGTATCTGCTGCTATTTTTCTGAAATAAAGGAATCTTCTGATATTGTCAAATCCCCATCCAGTAGTAGCTTCTGGTTTTACTTTTGAAGCATAACCAATACCTACACCGCAAACAAATAATACATTAGGATATTCTGCTTTATCTTGAGTTACTACAACATAGTCATGATCGGTAGCATAGCTTAATGTAGTAGGGCCCGATTCTGCTATATACTTGATACTCGAATCAGAAACTCTTTCAAAATAATCAGGATTGAAAACAGTGTTTTGAAGTTCGTTACTAAGTTGGATTTCCTTGTTTTTTTCTAAGTAGAATGAACCTTCTTTAAAGTTTTCCCCATCATAGTTGGCAGAGCTTTTAAACTGACTGATATCTAGGTTTTCTAGCCCCTCAAGTATTAAGCCTTGTAAGGTTGTTGTAAAACTATAAGTATCAAAAGAAATTCCTTCAGTGCTAAGTAGCATAGGGTTTGATGTTGTAATGTAATCGCCAAATTCATCTACCAGCTGGATGTGATTTTGTTTACTACCCCATACATCTCCCGAAAAATCGATTTGATTATCTGCTGTAATCTTTTCTGCAATGCGGTATCGCAGATTGTTCTTTAAGTCTAAATCATTGGCTTCAAAAACGAAAGGTTTTTCTGTTGTATTATTTAGAGGATATACTTCTCCATTATCCAACACTAAATATAGTTTTTCATATTTTCTGGATATCCCTTTTACATTTTCAATAGTACCTTGAGTTTTATCTCCTTCTACATTGATGAGTGTCAAGAAAATATCTACTTCGCTATTGTCAGTTTGTAGAGGAAGGTGTTGAGTGGCAAATTTATGCTGTATCTTAGCCTGATTATTGGGTACTCTCACTTCACTTTCTGCAAATAAAACATCATTAACTACCATTTTTATTTTTAAGGTAGAAAGAGGAGTTTTTGCATCATTCACAATAGCTGATAGTGTGATGGAGTCTCCATAAATAAAACTTTGTGGATCAATAGATGCTTCCTCAATTACAGGTGTAGATTGAGGATATACCTTTCTTTCATCTTCTTCTATGCATGAAGCAAGAAGAAGAGTAGAAAGACATCCCAGACCAATGCTTTTTATAATTGATTTCATGAATATTATTCTTAAGATTAATAACCTGGATTTTGTTTCAAGTTCTCATTTAATTCTAATTCACTTTGTGGAATAGGCCAGATTAGTTTTTGTTCATTTAATCTGTATCCATAGTCACTCTGGTGGTCAGAACAGCTTTTCATTACTTGAATGAAGCGATTTCTTCGTTTTAAGTCAAGCCATCTCTTACCTTCAAAAGCGAACTCTAGTCGGTACTCATTCTCAATAGCGAGTCTAAGCTCTTCCTTACTATTAGCTTTGGTATTTGGCAGATTAACACGAGAACGTATTTGGTTGACAAGTTTTTGTGCAGCTGAGATATTGCCCATTTCATTTTCTGCATCAGCAAGCAATAAGATTGCTTCAGCATAGCGATAGATTATAATGTTAGCTGCTTCTTGAGCTCTCATTTTAAAGCAATAGGGGTAGTTGTTGGATGCCCAATATTTGTCTGTCCATTTTCCTGTAACATCACCAAACTTGATAGAGGCTTTTTTTCTTACCTCGTCATTTTCTTTATTGAAGGCATTTACTAAGTCATGACTAGGCGTATTGAATTTCTTCCAGTCTACGCCAAAGAACATTTGAGCACCCCAATTACCTAGCGTATTCCAGCTAGTATAGTCTACTTCAAAAAGAGATTCTTTGCTATGCTCGTTGAGTAAATTACTACTTGGTAGAACACCATCTTCAGCCTCTTTTTCTACGGCGAAAAGGTCATCGTACTTATCGAGTAAGCGGTAGCGAGAGTCATTCACAACTTTACTTGCATGCTCTTTAACCTTGTTCCAGTCTGCATTTTGAAAACCGTCTTTAGTAGCATATACTTCTGCTGTGATGAAATTGACTAATGCTTTAGTAATTTTAAATTTATTATCTGAGTAATCAGGAATATTCTCTAAAGCAAAGCTTAAGTCTTCTAAAATCTGAGTATATACTACTTCTTTTGTAGCCTGAGCAGGGTAAAGTAGGGGATATACTTCATCAATGTTATCTACACTAATCTCTGGGATTTCATCAATAATCAAAGGAACATTTTCGTATAGACGCACAAGGTAGAAATAATCTATAGCACGCATTGCTCTAGCTTCTGCCTCCACCTCTTTTTGCCTTTTGTTATTGAAGTTAGGATCTTTGATTTTTGGAGTCCATGCAATAATCGTGTTGGCTTTGGATATTTGTCCAAATAGGTATGCCCAATCTCTTTTTATTCCGCCATTAGTAGGAGAAACGCGAAGTTCATCAAACTGTCTAGTTTGCTCTTTATCTTCCCCTGCATAAGCATTGTCAGATTGAGATTCGTTCATGATGTATAAGTCAAGTTGCCAAAACTCATTACCAAAGTCTTTATAAGCACTAGTGAGTAGTTGCTCCATCTGTTCTCCTTTGGTGTATTCTGTCGCCTGATCTTTTCCTCCTTCAGACCAGTTTTCATTGGTTATATCCGAGTAAGGTTTCTCATCTAGGAAGCTACTACAAGCAGTTATTCCTAAGGAAAGAGAACCTATTAATATTGTTTTTATATAAGTTTTCATAATCACTAGCTTTTAGAATGATAAGTTAAGACCGAAAATGAATGAACGAGTCTGTGGATATGTACCATAGTCGATACCTAGTTGAGCGGCATTACCACCAGTCCAACTTAACTCGGGGTCGTATCCTCTGTATTTTGTAAGTGTAAATAGATTGGTTATAGTGCCATAAACATTTAGTTTACTTAGCCCTATTCTTCTGACTAACTTATCCTCAAACTGATAAGAAAGTGTGAGGGATTTTAATCGGATGTAAGAACCATCTTCAACAAAACGGGTTGAGTTAAGGGAGTTTGTTAATACTCCTGCACGAGGAACATCTGTAATCATACCTGGGCGTTTCCATCTATTTAAAACAGCTTCGGTTTGATTCTTGGAGTCGAACATTCCTTCGCTGTCAATTCGGCTAGCATTAAATATGTCATTGCCGTATGAACCTTGGAAGAAAGCATTCAAGGTAAAGTTTTTCCAACTTAGATTATGTGTAAACCCAAAAGTGAAATCGGGTTGAGCATTACCAATAACCGTTTTATCATTAGGGTCCATTTGTCCATCTTCAGAAACACCACCGATACCATTGCCATTGAGGTCTTTATACATGATATTACCCGTTTCAGGATTTACACCTTCAGCTATATAACCATAGAAAGTACCTAGTGCAAGCCCTTTTCTTACCATGATTACATCTTCTCCATTACTTTCGATGTTGGCAGCTGTAAATTGAGGAGTTAATCCCAATTCTTTAATCTTATTGCGATTGAAAGACATATTTAAACTCGCATCCCATTTTACAGGAGTATTTACTAAAATTTGTCCATTGATAGCAAACTCAAATCCTTTGTTTTCCATTATACCATCATTTCTTAAAGGAAGTTGGACTCCTGCAGATTCGGGAAGTTTGATATCGAGTAAAAGATTTGTTGTTTTTTTATAGTACCAATCAAATTCAGCGGTTAATCTAGAGTTGAAAAAAGATAAATCTAATCCAGCATTGTATTGACTAGTAGTTTCCCACTTTAAATCTCTATTACCTAACTTACCACGTCCTACTGATGGTCCGTTTCCTGTTTCTTTTTGTTTAGAAACCCAATAGTGATCGTATAAGTCATAATCACCAATACCTCCTTCATTACCATTCAAACCCCAACCAAAGCGAAGTTTAGCATCATCTACTACGTGCTTTAAGTTTTTGAAGAAGGCTTCATCAGAGAATCTCCAACCAGCAGAAATAGAAGGGAATGCTTTCCATTTATGATAAAGTTTAGAAGATCCATCTACACGCATGTTCATGGATAGTAGATATCTGCTTAAATAATCATATTGTACTCTAGCTAAATAAGACATACTGCTGTTCCCGTTTCTAGATGTTTTAGCGTCATTAATTTTGTTGGCAAGATTTAGCGTTTTTCGAGAAATATCTACTCCTTTTACAAAATCTTCCACAGATATATAGTTATTATCATGTCTATATCTTGAAAAAGTAATTCCACCTAAAAATTGTAGATTGTGTTCATCGTTGAATGAAGTATTGTATGACAAGATATTTTCATTGGTCCAAGTAAGGTAATCGTCCTTAGCTTGTTCTCCACGACCATTGGCTTGGCGACCATATCCTGTTTTTATAGGATCAATAAATTTATCCCAAGTATTGTTGCTGTAATCAACTGATAAGTTGGGCTTGAAGTGTAAACCTTTCAGTATTGTAAAATCCAATTCCATGCGACCACTAAAACGGTAAGTTCTGTTTCTGTCGTAAGTATCAGCTTGAGCATAAGGGTTTTCCCATGAAGATTGATAGGGGTTTGTGGCATATTGGCTTGGCTTTTCTGGATCCCAAATGGGAAGATTGGGAGGTGTATTTATAATTGACATAATAATACCACCTCTACCAGAGTTTGCATTATCAGTAGCATCCATGCGAGTATTCCTAGAGAAGTTCAAGTTTGTATTTAATTTCAGCCAAGAAGAAACCTCTGTATTCAAGTTCGTTCTTAAAGAGAAACGATCGTAAGAGGCAGGTTTGATGATTCCATTTTCATCTTGATATGCTGATGAAATATAGTATTTTGTTTTAGCAGTACCTCCCGAAACAGAAACTTGATAGTTCTGTTGTACTCCAGTACCATACATCTCTTTAGCCCAATTGATGTAATCTTTCTTTGTGGGGTCGTAACTGATGCCTATATCATCAAGTAATTCAAAGTAATCTCTTGTGTTAAGAGTCTTTATTTGGCGAGTTACATTCGAGAATCCAGCATACATATTGACATCTACACGAGCTCTTCCTTCTTCTCCACTTTTTGTAGTAATCATAACTACACCGTTTGCTCCCCGTGTACCATAAATGGCAGCTGAAGAGGCATCCTTTAATACCTGCATTGAAGCAATATCATTGGCAGATAGGTTGTTAATATCGTTGGTAGGAATACCATCTACTACGTAAAGAGGTTCGTTACCAGCATTCAATGAGGTTGCACCACGCACACGAATAGAAATACCTACTCCAGGTTTACCCGATGGTTGTACTACTTGCACGCCAGCTGCTTTACCTTGTAGAGCTTGTTGGGTAGAGATGATGGGACGAGCTTCCCACTCATCAGAACTAACACTGGCTACAGAAGTAGTAAGGTCTTTTTTTCGTTGAGTTCCATAACCGATAACAACTACTTCATCAAGTAATTTATTATCTTCTTTTAGAACAATATCAATTTTGGAACGATTTTTAACTGAAACTTCTTGTGTTTCCATACCTAAATAGGAATAGACTAAAGTTCCATTTTGAGGTACTTGGATAGAGTAGTTTCCATCTATATCTGTAATTGTACCTATAGAAGAGTTTTTAATAAGAATATTGGCTCCGATGATCGGTAAATTTGACTCATCTAAAACTACACCCTTCACCGTATGAGCATTTTGTGCTGTAACAGAAAAAGAGAAAGTTGTAATTAGACATAAGCACAACCAAAATCGGAAATACCGTTTGCATTGCATGTTTCTCATAATAATATTTTGATTATTTATTACTTAATAAGGGTAAAGAAGAAAGTTGTATTAACTTCCACTTTACGAGCAACACAAACTTAACGATTATATCAATTCAAAAAATTCCTTAACATTAGAAAGTAGTACTTTATAAAGATATGTAATTGATATATAGCTAGGTATGTCTTTTATGGTATGATAAAAAGTAGTGAAATAGTAATGGTTATACTAATATTTTAAGGGTTTTGAACCTATTTTAGCAACATAATCCTCGAATTCATCTCTTGGAACAGCTGCTTTATTTCGTGTTTTAGTGCGGTAATTATAGATGGTACTTAGTGAATATCTTAAGAATCCTGCAATCTTTATGCTGTCTGTAATTCCTAGTCGGATGAGTGCAAATATCCTTAATTCTGTATTTAGAATTTCTCCCGATTTCAGTTTTATTTTTTCTTCGGGTTTTAAAAGATCATTGAAGTTTTCTATAAAATTAGGATAGAGGGATAGGAATATCTGATCGAATCGTTCGTGTAATTTATCCAATTCATCTTCAATATTGGAGTTGGAATCTAGCTCTTGATAGAGTTGAACAAATTTTTTGTTTTTCGCCAAACTATTTAAGTGCTTTCTATATTCTTCCATCTTATCAATATATTCTGAACATAGATCAAAAAAATGAGCAATATATTCCTCTTTGATAAGGTTAGCATCTTTTAAATCTTCATTTCTTGTATTTAGATCTTTATTTATTGAGTTTAAATCCTTAATAAGTTGCTTTAAATTCTTATTGGCATTAGCAAGCTGTGCCTTGATTTTAGATATTCGATTCTTTTGACTTAAGACATAGATTGAAATAGCAATTAAGAAAAGACTTAAAAAACTAATGGCTAAGAGTGATATTCGAAGTTTCTTTTCTTGAGCAGTCACTTTATGTAGATAGGTATAGTAGATTGATGAGAAGCTTGAAGCACTTTCAATGGTTCTGAAACGGACATTACACTTTACAATATCATTGATAGCAGCTTCCATGAATTTGTATGCTTTCTTGATGTCACCATGTTTGGAGTAATAAGTTGCCAAACTTTGTAAAGAGGCATTGTCTCTAATACCATTTACAATATCGCAGATAGCTGATATCTGTAGGAAAATACGCTCTAACTCACTATCCCCCTTCTTTCTATAGACTAAGCCAAGAGTATAGGCTATAACGGCTCGTTCTATCTGTTCATCAGAAGTAGTGGATAGTAACTTTAGTAGTACCTGTTCTGCTTTTTCTTCTTCACCACTAAAAAATAAATTTTCGGCATTGAGTACTTGGTATGTTAGGTCTTCAGAGTTGAGGTAGTTTAAGAGTGAATCACGATATTCCTCATTTTTAGAGAAATAGATGTGTTGAGAATTACTTTGAGCATAATGTGAATAGTATTCGCTCTGCGCAAAATAATATTGACGCTTGAGATTCTCGGCTAAGGTATTGCTATTTACTTTGTCTAAAATAGTTTTGGACTCTACATACATACCTGCCGAAGAATAATGTCGAGCGAGTAATAGATTGGATAAAGTAACCCATTCTGTCTTGTTTAATTTGTTTGCTACTTCTAAACTTTCTTTGGCATAGTGCATAGCAGAATCTAAATCTAGCTTTTCATATAAATTCACCAATTTGATATATACATCGTATTGAGCTTCAGGAGCAATATCTCTTGATGGAAGAATCTTTTTTAAGTTATTGATTTCTTTTTCTTTTAAACTGATAAAGTATTCCTTTTGTGAAAAGACATAATCCATTTTTTCGTCGATAGAATCAATCTGGTTAGGAGTAAAAAGCTGACCATACGAGTCAGTTAGTATAGTTATTCCAAATAGAATGAGGAGAAGCTTCTTCATAGAATTCAATTTAGTGTAATCAAAAGCGTATTAGTTGTTAATGTTGCTATATAATAGAACATGTGAAAGGCTTTGAATCTTTTTATTCTATGCAAAAATATAGAAAAATAGCTCCAAAGCCTTTTGTAGTTCTCAAAATTTATAGATATAATAGAATCTAAAATTCTACCTCCTTATTTCAACTTGTCTAAAGCTACTTTGACTCTCTTCATGGCCTCGATGATATTTTCATCGGAAGTGGCATAGGAGAAACGGATGTTGTGGGGAGAGTTAAAGGCATCACCACCCACACAAGCCACATGACCTTCTTCAAGTAGGTACATGGCAAGATCTGTAGAGGTTTCTATCTTCCTGCCGTTGTATGCTGTTCCAAGGTAGTAGCTACATTCTGGGAAAAGGTAGAATGCTCCTTGGGGCTTGTTTATTTTGAATCCTTTTACCTGAGAAGCCCACTCTACAATTAAGTCTCTCCTTCTTTCAAACACTTTTCTCATATTCTCAACGCAAGAATTATCACCTGTGTAAGCTGCTTCTGCTGCTTTTTGTGCAATAGATGAGCAGCAAGATGTGTATTGACCTTGTAGTTTGCTGGCTGCTTTTACAATCCATAGAGGTGCTGCCATCCAGCCCAGACGCCATCCAGTCATAGCATATGCCTTGGATACTCCATTTACAATCACTGTTCTGTTTTGTAGGTATGGAAACTGAGCTATACTTTGGTGCTTACCTATGTAATTGATGTGTTCGTATATCTCGTCTGAAATAATAACAATGTTTGGATGCTTTTCGAGTACTTTAGCTAAGCCTTCAAGTTCTTCTTTAGAATAAATACTGCCTGTAGGGTTGGAGGGAGAGCAAAGAATAATTGCTCTGGTTTTATCTGTAATGGCTTCTTCGAGTTGCTGGGGTGTAATTTTGAAGTCTTGCTCTATGGTGGTACGGATTACTACTGGAATACCTCGAGTGAGTTTTACGATTTCAATATAACTTACCCAGCATGGAGCTGGAATAATCACTTCACTTCCTGCTTCAACTACAGCTAGTAGAGAGTTGCACACAGCCTGCTTAGCGCCGTTGGAACAAATGATTTGATTGGGTTTGTACTCCAAATTGTTTTCTCTTTGTAGTTTCTTACAAATAGCTTCTCTTAATGAAAGGTACCCTGGTACAGGAGTATAAAAAGAGAAATTATCATCAATGGCCTTTTTGGCTGCATCTTTTATGTGCTTGGGCGTGAAAAAATCGGGTTCACCCAAGCTTAAATTAATGACATCTACACCTTTAGCTTTAAGCTCATTACTTCTTTGAGACATAGCCAAGGTTTCCGATTCGGATAAACTAGCGATTAATGCTGATATTTGTTCCATAATTTAATCTGTTTTAGGTGGATTGAATGAGTTGTTATTGATTGTCTTAAAAATAAACAATTATCAATCTTTTATCAAGTGATAAAGCCTTTCATTTGTATGAGGAAGTATTTTTTTTTGAGGGAGGGGGAGAAGTGAATAAAAAAATCCTCCGTAGGGGGAGGACTCTATAAGGTAATATTTTAATATTGTATTTCTCTTTCTGTTACTTTTTCTAGTTCGCCCTGCTTGTAGGTGGCTCTAAATGTCCAGTTCTCTCTGTCATCGTATTTTAGATACTTATAGGTGTGCTCTGGCAGGTTACAGGTCTTGTCTTTTCCACAGTTTTCTTGGATTAAAAGTTTTCCTGAATACTTGTAAGTGCATTGTCTTGATGGCGTACCATCCGATTTATAAGCAATCTGTTCTATAATTTGATTGTGCTTATTCTTTTTTTCGACAGAAACCAGGGTGTTATTCACATAGTGCGATTTTGATTTCCCTTTTATTACTAATTTATGAATATATTCTGTCTTTTTTAAGTCGTTGAGGTAGTAGGAATAGAAACAAGTATCTTTCTTTTGGTCTATTAATTGATAAGCAGTTGTACCCTCTTCTCCATATAGTCTGAAATAGGATTTTCTATAGATTAGTTTTCCTTTTTCATCGTACTTGTTGACTTGTGATTCTATAAACTCCCCATTATTATTTTTGAATGTTGAGGCTTCATTGCCCCAAGTATCGAAGGTTACTTCTTGAAAGCCGATTGGCTCAGAGCGATTGTAACTTATTTTATCTTCTTCTAGATAGGCATCATAATCTCTCAGAACATACGATTTTGCTTTGCTGTTGAGGTCGCCATACCCCTGCTTAGCATTATTACATCCAGTAAGAGTAAGAATTGTAAATAAGAATAAGATTGTAAGTTTGTTCATTCTGATAGTTCGTGTTTCATTCGAAATGATTGCAAAGGTAGTTAAATTTTGTAAGCATATACATTAATTATAGTAAGATATGATATTATGGTAATGGTAAAAAGATGAGTTTATATGAAATATCTCAAAAGGAGAGGGTGTGTAGTTTTATATGAGTTCGCATAGGGGCATAAAAAAAGGAGCAACGCTTTGCTCCAATCTTGTTAACCTTAAATCTAATACTATGAAAAACACATTACAAAGGTAGGGTTTTGGATGAAATCTGCAAGAGCAAGAGCCTAAAAAGTATGTTATATAACATCTATTAATACAAAAGAGGGAGAATTTAAAATAAGTTTACAGAAAAGAGTCTTTATCTGTAATTGTTTTGAAATATAAAATGTAATTGAAGAGGGTTGATGTTATCTCAAAAAGAAAGAGTTAATAGGTAAAGGTTGACATAGGGGCATAAAAAAAGGAGCAACGCCTTGCTCCAATCTTGTTAACCTTAAATCTAATACTATGAAAAACACATTGCAAAGGTAGGGTTTTGGATGAAATCTGCAAGAGCAAGAGCTATAAAAGTATGTTATATAACATCTGTTAATACATGAGTGGCAGTTTTTAAAATAAGTTTACATAAATGGCATAGTTGTTGTATTAGATTTGAAACATGAATAGTTAGTTGCGGGGAGCCCCGTTGTATAGGTTAAAATATTTTGGTTACTTTGAATTTTAAAATGAGAAATAGTATGAGACAAAATAAAAATTAAACTTGAGGTGCAAAAACGTTTGTGCGTCAGAAAAGAGCTATTCTTGACGCA